>CANGQU010000030.1 GCA_947456345.1 Alphaproteobacteria bacterium
ATTTTCCCGCCCGGCCCAGCCAATTATCGACGAGGCCAAGCGTCTGGTGGCGGCGGGGGCGATGGAAATCACCCTGTTGGGACAAAACGTCAATGCCTGGCATGGCGATGCGCCAGGCGCCCACAGCCATGGCAATGCGCATTGGAATCTGGCGCGGTTGATTTATGCGCTTGCTGAAATTGATGGGCTACAACGCATTCGTTTTACCACTTCGCACCCGCGTGATATGGACGATGATTTGATCCGCGCCCATGGCGATTGCGAAAAATTGATGCCCTATTTGCATCTGCCGATCCAATCGGGATCGGATACGATTTTACAAGCCATGAATCGCAAACACACAGCATCCGATTATCTGCGCGTCATCGATGCGTTGCGTAACGCCCGCGCCGATTTGGCCCTATCCTCGGATTTTATTGTGGGCTTCCCCGGCGAGACCGAGGCCGATTTTCAAGCGACGTTGGATGTTGTGCGCCGCGTTACCTATGCATCCGCGTTTTCATTTAAATACTCGCCCCGTCCCGGCACGCCGGCCGGTGCTTATGACGCGCAACTCAGCGAATCGGTCAAGACCGAGCGTTTGGCCAGGTTGCAGGAATTGCTGAATCTACAGCAATTGGCGTTCAATCAATCGAAATTGGGCACGATCCAGCCGGTGTTATTCACCCGCCCGGGCAAGCAAGACGGCCAATTGCTGGGCAAAACGCCATTCTTGCAATCGCTCTATATTGACCGCGCCAATCCCCGGTTATTTGGGAAAATCGCCGCTTGCCGGGTCACGGGCGCTTACCAAAATGGGCTAATGGGCGAATTGGTGTTGGCCGAAGATGATAATTTGGGTCATAATCAAAGTGCCGAGTACCAAGTACCTAGTACTGAGTACTAATGACCAACGACTAACAATTTCAGCCCGAATGACCCCACCCGAAAAAACCGATTCCCCAAAAAACGTCGCCGTCTCCACCCACATGCAATTCGAGGATAACCGCTTGTTATCCCTGTTGTTCGGCGAATACGACAAATACATCACGCGGATCGAACAACAATTATCGATCTCGATCCTCTCGCGCGGGAACCAATTGCTGATCTCGGGCCTCTCGGGCCAGGTTGATATCGCCAAAACCGCGATCAAAGCATTGTACAAGCGCTTGGAAAAAGGGTTGATGATTTCCGTCTCCGAAGTCGATGCGGCCTTGCGCATGGCAACCGAATCCAATAATCGCGGCAATTTCGCCGAAGAATTCAACGGCGATGCCAAGGCGATCCGCACCCGGCGCAAGCAAATCGTCGCCCGCACGCCGATGCAGGCGGAATATATGCAATTGCTGGCGGACAAGGATTTGATTTTCGGCCTTGGGCCTGCGGGTACGGGCAAAACTTATTTGGCGGTGGCGATGGCCGTCTCGCAATTGGTCGAAAACAAAGTCGAGCGGATCATTTTATCGCGCCCCGCCGTCGAAGCGGGGGAGCGGTTGGGCTTTTTGCCCGGCGATTTGCGCGAAAAAATCGATCCATATTTGCGCCCGTTATACGACGCGCTCTATGACATGCTGCCCGCCGATCAGGTGTTGCGCCGCATGGCCAGCAACGAAATCGAAATCGCCCCCTTGGCGTTTATGCGCGGGCGGACGTTATCCAACGCCTTTGTGATTTTGGACGAGGCGCAGAACACCACCTCGGTGCAAATGAAAATGTTTTTAACCCGCCTGGGCGAAGGCTCGAAAATGGCGGTTACGGGCGATTTGTCGCAGGTCGATTTGCCGCGCGGCGTGCGTTCAGGTCTGCGCGATGCGACGGAAATTTTGCGCGGCGTCGATGGCGTCGGTTTTGCCCAATTCCGCGAGGAAGACGTGGTGCGCCATCCGCTGGTGACCCGCATCGTCCGCGCCTATGCCAAGGCTGACAAGACCAGCAGTCAGTATCAGCAGGAAAGTTAAGCGCGTATAGCGTATAGCGTATAGCGTATAGGGGATAGTTCTATGCCCTATGCCCTATGCCCTATCCCCTTATTACCGTCATCCTCGCCACCCCCGGCTGGCCCAAATTGGTGCGCGGCATCACCCGCCATGCGCCCATCTGGGCGGCGGCGGCCTTGGCGCAGCAGGGCGTAAAACCCGCGCATTGCGGTTTGAATATCGTGCTTGGGGATGACGCGTTGCTGCAATCGCTGAACCGCGATTACCGCCATAAAGATTATGCGACCAATGTTTTATCCTATCCCAATTTTTCACGCCGCACCTTGCCGGGTGCCATCGAATCCGCCAGCGCCAAACATAAAATATTTTTGGGCGAAATATACCTGGCACAACGGGTGATCGCCCGCGAGGCCAAGCAGCAGGGAAAAACCATGGCGGCGCATACAGCGCATTTGATCGTTCACGGCGTGCTGCATTTGTTGGGTCACGATCATCTCCGCCCGCGCCAGGCCACGCGGATGGAAAACGCCGAGCGGGAAATTTTGGCAGCGTTTGGGATCAAGGATCCTTATCTGTTGCCGGTTAACGGTTAACCGTTGATGAATGTTTCTATACCGTAATCGACAACTGACAATTGTTAACTGACTGCCATTTCTGTATAATCCCCCCATGCATTCCCCTGATTTACTTGGCTTGATCCGCGAATGGCTGAACGCCCGGCTTGGCCGCAACAAGCTCGATCAAGACATCCGCGACACGATCGAAGAAATCATCGAAGAACGCCAAGAGGAGCAAACCCCAATCGCTTCGGACGAGCGCGCGCTCTTGGCCAATATTTTGCAATTGAATACCGTCACGGTGCACGATGTCATGGTGCCCCGCTCGGACATTATCGCTATCGATAGCAGCCTTAGTTTCGAGGAAATCGTCCGCGCCGTGATCGAATCCGGTCATTCGCGCCTGCCGGTTTATCGCGAAACTTTGGACGATGTGATCGGCATTTTGCATATCAAAGACGTGTTCACTTGTTTTGCTGAAAACAAACAAGCGGATTTGCCGAAAATGTTCCGCGCCCCATTATTTATTTCGCCCAGCATGCGTGCGCTTGATTTGTTGTTGAAAATGCGCGCCACGCACAAGCATTTGGCGCTGGTGGTGGATGAATATGGCGGCATCGACGGGCTGGTGACGATTGAAAACCTGATCGAGGAAATCGTCGGCGAAATCGAGGACGAGCACGATGTGGCCGAAGCGCCGCGCCTGATGCCGCGCCCCGATGGGACGGTATTCGCCGACGCCCGCGCCACCATCGAGGAATTCGCCGCCTGGGCCGGGATCGATTTGGACCAAGAGGCGGAGGAGCAGGAAATCGACACTATCGGCGGACTGGTTTTTGCGCTGGCCGGGCGCGTCCCGGCGCGGGGCGAGATCATCGCCCATCCGGCGGGCGTGGAATTCGAAATTATCGATGCCGATCCCCGCCGCATCAAGCGCGTCCGCGCCAAGAAAGTGGATAAGCGGTAGTCGAGAGGCGAGGGGTAGTTTTTTCCATTACCCTATTACCCCATTACCCTATACCCCGTGATCCCATGCCCAACCGTCTAACCATCCTCTCCACTTCCCACTCACTACTCTTTACTTTCCTGGCGGGTTGTGTGGCCACGCTCGGTTTGCCGCCCTTGTATTTTTTTCCGCTAACCATTGTATCGCTGGCGTTTTTATACGCGCAATTGACGGCGGCAACGGATTGGCGCCGCGCGGCGTTATTGGCGTATCTGTGGCATCTGGGCTATTTCATTTGCGGGCTTTATTGGATTGGCTTTGCATTGCTGGTGGATGCGGCGCAATTCGCCTGGGCGCTACCGTTGGCGGTGCTGGGTTTGCCGCTGGTGCTGGCGTTGTTTGGCGCGGTCTTGGGCGCGGTGTTTTTTATTGTGCGCGCGCGATTATTTTTATCGCGCCCGCGATTAGCCGGAATATTTTTTGCCGTGTTGTGGGGTGCTGCGGAATGGTTGCGCGGTCACGCGTTTACGGGGTTCCCCTGGAACGGCATCGGCATGGTTTGGGCGTATTCTGACATCTCGGCGCAAGTAGCGGTAATCGGCCCATGGGCGATGGCAGCGTTCGTAACGCTGTTGGGTGTGGCGCTATTTTGGTATGGCCAAGGACAACGCCGCGCGTCCATGGCGGTTGGCATTTTGGTGCTGGCCAGTTTGTTGTTCGGCTGGTGGCGTTTGCCACCCGATACTGTGGCGGCGGTGGATGGCGTGCGCCTGCGTTTGGTGCAACCCAATATCGCGCAAAGCTTGAAATGGGATCGCGCTCAGGCGGAAAAAAATTTGGCGCAGTTAATCGCGTTGTCGCAATTACCGCCGCAATCCCCCGCGGCTTTGCCACCGACCCATGTGTTATGGCCCGAAACAGCCGTGCCATTCGCCATTAATCAAGACCCGCGCCAACGGCGCGCGTTGTCGCGTGCCGTGCCTGATGGCGGCGCGTTGATAACCGGCGCGCCTTGGATCGAGCGGGACGAGGAGGGCAGCATAACCCGCCTGACCAACAGCTTGGTGGCGCTGGATGCACAGGGGCAGATAACCGCGCAATTCGATAAATTCCACTTGGTTCCGTTTGGCGAATATATGCCGCTGCCGGGCTGGTTGGGTTTGCGCAAAATCACCCCGGGCGGTACGGATTTTAGCCCCGGCCCCGGCCCCGTGACCATGCAAGTCGCGGGCTTGCCGGATTTTTCGCCATTGATTTGTTATGAAATCATTTTTGCTGGGAACGTTACCGATGGCAGCGGCCGGGCGGGGTGGATTTTGAACGTCACCAATGATGGGTGGTACGGGCAAACGGCCGGGCCGTATCAGCATTTGGCCATGGCGCGGCTCCGGGCGATTGAAACCGGCTTGCCGGTGGTGCGCGTGGCCAATACCGGGATCAGCGCCATTTTCGATGGTTATGGCAGGCTTTGGGCCAGCTTGCCCCTGGGTCAGGCCGGGGTAATTGACAGTGCTTTGCCACGCGCTATATCCTTATTTTAGAGGATATTTATCCGCGTTAAACTTCATAAAAAACATGCCAAGCATCGGATTACCGCTTTACATACGGCAGTGTGTGTGACAATTATGCTCTGGGTTTGCCGTATTTATTTATGATATACAGGGGCATGATGATTAGAAAACGAACTGCCAACGACGCGACTGCGGCGCCAAAGCCGGTGCGCGAGCATCGCGCGAACCAGTTGGATGCGCATGTCGGCGGGCGGATGCGGTTGCGCCGCACCCTATTGGGGCTGAGCCAGGAAAAACTGGCCTCGGCGCTTGGCATCACGTTTCAGCAAGTGCAAAAATACGAGCGCGGCGTCAACCGCGTCGGCGCTAGCCGTCTATACGATCTCTCGCGCGTGTTGGACGTGCCGGTGGCTTTTTTCTTTGACGGTATCGCCGCCAACAAGGCACTACCCAAGAAAAAACCGATTATCCGCGCCGTCGGCGTGGCATCGCCCAAAGCCGCTTTTCAATACGAAGACGAGCTGGGCAACGATCGCGAAATTTTGGAATTGGTGCGCGCGTTTAAAGCGATCAAAAATCCCGAAATGCGCAAATCGGTGTTGGATATGGTGCGCTCGTTACAGAAGAAGGATTAGCGGTCACCAGTTGCCGGTTGACGCGCGGCGCGTAATTTTCAATAATGATGCTCCATCTTAACAGGAGCCATCGATGTTCAAAGGCCTGGGCCAAAGCGCCGCCAAATCCCATCCCGCCAATTCCCCGCAATCGGAAACCGCCCTGCGCGATTTTATTTTCACTTCCGAATCCGTGTCCGAAGGACACCCCGACAAAGTTTGCGATCGCATTTCGGACGCGATCGTCGATACCTATTTGCGCGCCGATCCCACCGCGCGCGTAGCCTTGGAAACTTTGGCGACCACGAACAAAGTGGTTTTGGCTGGTGAAGTGCGCGGCCCTGAAACCATCACCCACGAAGTATTGAAATTCGTCGCGCGCGAATGCGTGCGGCAAATCGGTTATGACCAAGAAGGATTCCATTGGAAAAATCTGGATATCCAATGCCTAGTGCACCAGCAATCGGCTGATATTGCCCAAGGCGTTGACGCCACAGGCGACAAGGACGAAGGGGCGGGTGATCAGGGCATCATGTTCGGGTACGCCACCAATGAAACCGAAGATTTAATGCCAGCACCCTTGTATTACTCGCATAAAATTTTGCGCAGCCTGGCCGAGGCGCGGCATAACGGCAAATTGCCCGATCTGCGCCCCGATGCCAAAAGCCAATTCAGCTTGCGCTATGTCAACGGCAAGCCCGTGGGCGCTACATCCATTGTCGTTTCAACCCAGCATCGCGACGGCTTGTCGTCCAAAGATGTGCGCGAAATGATCCGCCCGTTCGTGAAATCCTGTTTGCCCGATGGCTGGATGCCGCCGGAAAACGAATTTTACGTCAACCCAACCGGTCGTTTTGTGATCGGCGGGCCGGATGGCGATACTGGTTTGACGGGCCGGAAAATTATTGTCGATTCCTATGGCGGATCGGCCCCGCATGGCGGCGGCGCGTTTTCGGGCAAGGATCCGACCAAGGTTGACCGTTCCGCTGCGTATGTCGCACGGTATTTGGCGAAAAACGTCGTGGCCGCTGGGATTGCCGAAAAATGCTTGATCCAATTGTCGTATGCGATTGGTGTCGCCAAACCGTTATCGGTGTATGTGAATACGTATTCGAACGGCGCGGTGGACGAACAAAAACTGTCCAAGGTGTTGCAAGAAATGGTCAATCTGACCCCGCGCGGCATCCGCACCCATTTGCAATTGAACAAGCCGATTTACGAACGCACCGCAGCCTACGGCCATTTTGGCCGCAAGCCCGAAGCCGATGGCGGTTTCAGCTGGGAGCGCACCGATCTGGCCGACGCCTTGCGCCGCGCGTTTTAGTTTTGAGTGGAGAGTGGGGAGTGGAGGGTGAATATGAATAATTCACCTCCCCCTTGCTACGGATTCTTATCGCGCCATCGCGGCCTGCATTTCCCGGCGGCGGCGTATGGCTTGGAGATGGCCGATTCCAGCCAAGGACAAAGAAAAAATAACGCCGCATGCTGCGCCGACGATGGCGCCCATTGCAAAAACATGATTAGATTCTGTCTCTTGTTGCAAATTCCAAGCGTGCCCGGCTAAAGCGGCTTTTTGTGCGTTTAGAACCATTTGCGGTTCTCTCTCGATGGCGGTTAACAACTCGCTACCATTCTGCCTTGCTAGAGCCAGGGCAACTGGATCGGCATTTTTGGTAGAAAAATCACCCAATGAAATCGGTATTTCCTTCCCCTGGGTCGCAACGCTTACAATCGGCGCAGCTGGAGAATTAATCAGATGAAATGGCAGTCTTACCAAAACTCCGCTCAAACTCCCTAAAACAGCAGATGCTGCAGGAACAAGGAAATATGAATAAGCTAGAACACCTCTTCCGTCATTTAAAAAATCTTGCCTGTATCCGGCAACTGTTGGACCAAACACTTGTTTAAACATCCACCCCTCCGTTATTTGTTAACGTAACGGATATTAACCCCCCCCCCTGCGCCGTTGTCAAACGGATTATAGTAGCGGCTGAGAAGCGGCTGGGGCAAGCGAGTAGCAAAAAA
>CANGQU010000031.1 GCA_947456345.1 Alphaproteobacteria bacterium
TAAAGCTTCGGCGGACGAGTCATCGCAATGGCAAGAGGCTATGCGATCTTGGCCATCGCCGCTACTTCGGCGGCAAAGTCCTTAACTTCTTTTTCTACACCTTCGCCAAGGGCAAAGCGCACATAACCAGAAATGGTTACGGGCGCACCGATATCTTTGGCGGCATTGGCCAAAACTTGGCTGATTTTGTTTTCGCCGTCGATAACGAATAATTGATCCAGCAAGCATACTTCTTCGTAGTATTTGCGCAAACGGCCTTCGACCATTTTGCCGATAATATCGGCCGGCTTGCCCGAGGCGGCGGCTTGTTCGCTGAACACGGCTTTTTCGCGGGCGACCAACGCCGGATCAAGCTTGTCCGAAGACAATGCAAGCGGATTGGCAGCCGCGATATGCATCGCGATTTGCTTGCCCAGCGATTCCAATTTCGCCTTATCGCCCGTGGATTCCAAAGCCACCAGTACACCGATTTTGCCCATGTTCGGCGCAATCGAATTGTGGATATAAGAAGCCACAGCACCGTTTTGCGCAGTTAATGCGGCCGAGCGGCGGAAATTCATATTCTCGCCGATATTGGCGATCAAATGCGTGATCTCGTCCGCAACGTTACGGCTGGAACCCGGGCAAGCGGCGGTGTTGATGTCGGCCATCACGCCTTTTTTGGCAACGGCCACTTGGACAACGTTCTTGACCAATTCCTGGAACTGGGCGTTGCGCGACACGAAATCGGTTTCCGCATTGATTTCAACCAAGGCCCCGGTTTGACCCGATACGCCAACGCCGACCAAACCCTCGGCTGCAGCGCGGCCGGATTTTTTGGCCGCGGTGGCGATGCCTTTTTTACGCAACCAATCGACCGCTTGATCGATATTGCCGCCGCACTCTACCAAAGCTTTTTTGCAATCGCCCATCGGTGCGCCGGTTTTCTCGCGCAGTTCGGCAACCATTTTGGCATTAATTTCTGTCATGATGTCCTCTTTGATAAGTCATCCTGAGCGCAGCGAAGGATCTCGATCAGTTTCGCGAGATCCTTCGGGCTACGCCCTCAGGATGACAATGTTAGTTTTAAAATTAGGCGCTGGCAGCCATAGGCGCTTCAGTCATAGCGGCCACAGGCTCGGGCTTGGCGTCGGTATGACGCGAACCGCGCTCGGCCTCGGCGGCTAAACCGTCCAACACCGCGCCACCGAACAATTCGCAATACAAATTGATCGCGCGCATCGCATCGTCGTTACCCGGTACGACATAGGTGATGCCATCGGGATTGCAATTGGTATCGACAATCGCCACGACCGGAATGTTCAATTTATTGGCTTCGGCAATCGCAATTGCTTCCTTGTTGGTGTCGATCACGCACACGACATCCGGCAAGCCGCCCATGGTTTTGATCCCGCCCAAGGCTTTTTCCAATTTTTCCTGCTCGCGTTGCAAACCCAGGATCTCGCGCTTGGTCAAACCCAATTTTTCGCGATTGGCCAATTTCTCTTCCAATTCCTTGAGGTGTTTGATCGATTGCGATACGGTTTTCCAATTCGTCAGCATGCCGCCCAACCAGCGGTGATTGACATAAAACTGGCCGCAGCGTTGCGCCATGGCGGCAATCGGATCTTGGGCCGTGCGCTTGGTGCCAACGAACAAGACGCGGCCACCATTGGCCACGGTATCGCGGACGACTTTTAATGCGGCTTGCAGCATCGGCACGGTTTTTTCCAAATTCAGGATGTGCACGTTGTTACGCTCGCCGAAAATATATTGACGCATTTTCGGATTCCAACGGCGGGTGTGGTGACCGAAATGCACACCGGCTTCCAATAGCTGGCGCATGGTAAAGTTTTGATAGGACATAATCATTCTCTCTCTGTTGTCAAAACAGGAGTGCGGCAATTCGGATGAATTGTTGCAACGTCGCTGTTTTATCCGGTTAAACCTCCGCAAGGGTAAGTGCGCTTTATGCGACCGGAAGCGAAATCAGCCCGAGGGCGATACGCCATCCTTGCGTGTGAATTAGAGGTGGTTATAGGGGGTTTTCGGGGATTTGGCAAGGGTATTCTATGGCCTAAACCTCCTCGACCCTAACCCCTTCTAGGCTGCGCAAATCGGCCAAAACGGCGCCGGTGGGCACGGGGTAGCCGGGCAAATCCACCTCGACCTCGTATTCCGGCAAATGCACGAACAGCTTGAGGGCATGCTTGCCAACCGGGCCCGGTTTCAATAGCGGTTTCAGACCCGCAACCGCACGCGGATCGTCCAAAATCAAATTCACATTCCCCCGATGCTCCCGCGCCACGTCTTCGAGGGGGCGCAGCGATTGCGCGGTCAAACGATAGGATTCTTCTTCGGATGTAAATTCGACGGTCAACAGCACCGGCTGGTTGGAATCCAGCAATTCCCGGGCGGATTGCAAAATCTCGCTGAAAAAAGTGACCTCGTAACTGCCCGAAGCGTCGGTGAATTCCACGAATGCGTATTTATTGCCTTTTTGCGATCTGCGCTCTTTTTTCGACAACATTACCCCTGCCAGGGATAATTTTCCGGCTTTGCGCTCGGCCGTTTTGGCGGCGATGTCAACCGCCGCCGTCACATGCAACCGGCGTAACAAGGGCGCATAAACATCCAACGGATGGGCCGAGAAATAATAGCCAAACGCCGCGCGTTCGGCGTTCAATTTCTCCATACCGGTCCAGGGCGCAGCTTTTTCCAGGCGAAACCCGCCCGCCGCAGCCCCGCCAAATAAATTATTCTGCTGCGATTGGGCATCGGCGCGATTCGCCTGCGCCGTGCGCAAAATCAATTCGATATTGTGCGACAACTCGGCGCGATTGGCGTGCAACCCGTCCAGCGCGCCCGCCGCGATCAACGATTCTATTTGCCGTTTGTTGATGGCGCGGGCATCCAATCGCGCCAGCAAATCCGGCAAATCCGCAAACGCGCCGTTTTGCTGGCGTTCGGCCACGAGCGCGCGCATCGCCTCGGCCCCAACCCCCTTTAATCCCGCCAGGGCATAACGTACGCCATTACCCTCGACCGCGAATTCGTCCAGCGACGCATTCAAATCCGGCGGCAATAACGGCAAGGACAGGCGCCGTAATTCCTGGCGGAATTCGGCCAGCTTGTCGGTATCGCCCATATCCAACGTCATTTGCGCGGCCATGAAATGGGCGGGATAATTGGCTTTTAAATACGCGGTTTGATAGGAAATCAGGGCATAGGCGGCGGCGTGGGATTTATTGAAACCGTAGCCGGCGAATTTATCGACCAGATCGAAAATATGGCTGGCTTGATCCGGCGCAACGCCGTTTTTAACCGCACCCTCGACAAAAATCGCGCGCTGGGCGTCCATTTCGGATTGAATTTTTTTACACATCGCGCGGCGCAATAAATCGGCGCCACCCAGGCTATAGCCCGCCAGAATCTGCGCGATTTGCATCACCTGTTCCTGATAGATGATAATGCCATACGTTTCGCGCAACACCGGCTCGAGCGTGGGGTGCAGGAAATCTGGCTGCTCCGCCCCTTGTTTGGTTGAAATATATTTTGGAATATTGTCCATGGGACCGGGCCGGTACAACGCGACAACCGCGATAATATCCTCGAACCGATCAGGTTTCAGTTTTTTCAATACCTCGCGCATGCCGGAAGATTCCAGCTGAAATACGCCGGTCGCATCGCCCTGCCCCAGCATCGCATAGGTTTTGGCATCGTCCAGCGGGATCGCATTGATATCGACCACCACGCCATCCCGCGCCAGATATTCCAAGGTTTTAACAATGACCGTCAGGGTCTTTAAACCCAGAAAATCGAATTTAACCAAACCCGCTTTTTCGACATACTTCATCGAAAATTGTGTCACCGCCAAATTCGAGCGCGGATCGCGGAACATCGGCACCAATTCCTGCAATGGCCGATCGCCAATCACCACCCCCGCCGCGTGGGTCGAGGCGTGGCGGTACAACCCTTCGAGCTGCAAGGCGATATCCATCAAGCGGGCAACATTTTCATCCTCGCGCCGCATTTGCTGCAACGCCGCCTCGCCGTCGATGGCTTGCTGTAACGTCACGGGGGCGGCGGGATTATTGGGAATCAGTTTGCAAATCTTATCAACCTGGCCATAGGCCATGCCCAACACCCGGCCCACATCGCGCACCACCGCACGCGCCTGGAGTTTACCAAAGGTGATGATCTGCGCGACCTTATCGTGGCCGTATTTCTGCGCCACATAATCGATCACCTCGTCGCGGCGGCTTTGGCAAAAATCGATATCGAAATCGGGCATCGAGACGCGCTCGGGATTTAAAAACCGCTCGAACAATAATCCCCAACGCAGCGGGTCTAAATCCGTAATCAACAACGCCCAGGCGACAACCGAACCCGCACCCGAACCCCGGCCCGGGCCAACCGGAATATTCTGCGCCTTGGCCCAACCGATAAAATCCGCAACGATCAGGAAATACCCGGCAAAACCCATTTGAATAATCGTATTCAATTCAAATTCCAGCCGCTCCGCGTAACTGGTGGGCACGGATCCGCCGAGGCGTTTATCCAACCCCTCGCGCGCCAGACGGCGTAAAATATCGGCCTCGGCCGCGCCGGTGCCATCATCATAATGCGGCAATAGCGGATTGCGGCCTTTCAGGATAAAACTGCAGCGCCGGGCAATAACCAACGTGTTGTCACAAGCTTCGGGCAAATCAGCGAACAAGAGCCGCATCTCTGCCGCGGATTTAAAATAATGCTGCGGCGTGACGCGACGGCGGTCGGGATCGCCGATGGCCTTGCCTTGCGCGATGCATAGCAACGCATCATGCGCTTGGAACATTTCGGGATTGGGATAAAAACATTGGTTGGTTGCAACTAGCGGAATATCGCGCGCATAAGCCAGATCGATCAACGCGCCCTCGACCGCGTTTTCAGCCGGTAAATCGTGGCGCTGGATTTCAATATACAAACGCCCGGCAAAGGCAGTTTGTAACTTTGTAATAAATTCCTGGGCGCGCTCGGCCTGGTTCTGCCGCAGCAAGCGGGCCAGCGTCCCCTCGGCCCCGCCGGTTAGACAAATCAACCCCTCGTTTTGGGCCAATAATTCGTCCAAAGTCACATGTGGCGATTGGTTGTCGCGCACGCGATCATAGGACAAAGCTTGCAACGCCAATAAGCGCAAATAGCCGGTTTCATTTTGCGCCAGCACGACGATGGGGTCGTATTCCTGCACACCGATTTGCTTGCCCAGTTTATCGAACTGCGCCAAGGCCAGTTGCACGCCAAAAATCGGCTGAATCCCGGCCTTGGTGGCATAATCGGAAAATTCGATCGCGCCGAACATATTATTGGTATCGGTGATCGCCAAAGCAGGCATGCGCTGGCGCTTGCAATTATCGATCAAGGCATCGATTTTCAACGCCCCTTCGGCCAGCGAATAGGCGGTGTGGTTGCGCAAATGAATAAAATCGGCATGGGCCATGGTTTTTAATCTAACCCATCTTGCAACACTCCGCCAACGCGTTGTTTTGGGGATTATGGGGATATCGCGCCCAAAGTGAGCCGCGCGTCCGGTAACCCAAGCCCAAGTTAGGATGAAAAAAAACTATAATTTTCGAGGGTAAGATGACAGCGCCATACACGGTTGACGTAACCGTCAAATTTTATCAGCCCACGGCTGCTAGCGTTGAGGTTATCGGCACATTAACCGAGGGAAATCCCATCCGCATGACACGACTAGAAGCTGGTTTTTGGTCTCACAAAACATCGGTTACACCGGGGGAATATACAGCGGCCTTAATCGTGGACGGCAAAGTAAACGATACGATTGCCCCAAACATGGGGACAGTCGAACATTGCACGCACGGCATGCGCAGTAGATTCATGGTCGAAGCGCCAAAGCCCCCGCTTGGTGGCGGCGGCTTGCCCCAAAAAATACAACTGCGCTAACTATAGCGACCAATCCTGAATCACGCCCTCGTGCAGGGTAACGACGCGGTCCAGCCGCCCGGCCAATTCGGTATTATGCGTCACCAACAACACCGCCATATTCCCTGCCCGCGCCAGATCGCGGATGAGGTCGAACACGACCGAGCCATTGGCCAAATCCAAATTCCCCGTGGGCTCATCCGCCAATAAAATTTTTGGTTTATTGGCCAAGGCACGCAAAATCGCCACGCGTTGCTGCTCCCCGCCCGATAATTGGGTGGGGCGGTGATCGGCCCTGGCCTTAAGCCCCACCTGCGCCAACAACTCCATGGCGCGGCGTGCGGCCACATCCCGCTCGGTGCCCAAAATCAACTGTGGCAGGACGATGTTTTCCAATGCCGTAAATTCGGGAAGCAAATGGTGAAATTGATACACAAAGCCGATGGACCCCGCCCGCAACGCCGAGCGTTTGGGGTCGCTTAAACCCTTCGTTTCCTGGCCGTCAATGCGGATCGAGCCGGTTTGCAATTTTTCCAACAATCCAGCCAGATGCAGCAAAGTCGATTTGCCCGTTCCCGATGGCGCTACCAGCGCCACCATCTCCCCGGCCTCGATGCGCAAATTCGCACCGCGCAAAATCTCGAGCCGGTTTTCGCCCTGGCGGTAAGTATGGTGGATGTTGGTAAGGTCTAACATAGCGTATAGCGTATAGCGTATAGGGGATAGAATGGAAATGGATATAGGATTATTCCTATACGCTTTACGCTTACCGCTTTACACTTGTATTTACTCATAACGCAACGCCTCGACCGGGTCCAAACGCGCGGCGCGCCAGGACGGGTAGATGGTGGCCAGCACCGAGAGCACCAAAGCCATCAGCGCGACGCTGATCACCTCGCTCCAATCAATCGCCGCCGGCAGGGTCGAAAGGAAATAAATCTCGGCATTGAATAAATTGCTGCCCGACAACCATTCAAAAAAGCTCCGCTCCGATTCAATGTTTTCGGCCAGCAACACACCCAAGACAACGCCGCCCAGCGTGCCCAAAATCCCCACCGCCGATCCGGCCAAGACGAAAATCCGCATAATCATCCCCTGGCTGGCACCCATACTGCGTAAGACGGCGATCGAGCCGGATTTATCCTTAACCAGCATCACCAAGCCCGAGACGATGTTGAACGCCGCCACGACGATAATCAGGGTTAAGATCAAAAACATCACATTACGCTCGATTTGAATGGCGTTAAAAAAACTGGCATGCGCGCGCTGCCAATTGGTCAAGGCGGCGTTATCGGGCATGATCGCGAATAGTTTTTGCTGCACTGGCTGTAAATCGAACGGATCGGCCATGGTGATTTCAATCGCACTGACCTTTTTTTCCAAATTAAAATACACTTGCGCGGCACGCAGCGGCAAAAACACAAAGCCGCTGTCATATTCAAACATGCCGATTTCATAAATCGCCCGCACAGTATAGGCGCGGATGGCGGGCACGGTGCCAAACGGCGTGGTTTGGCCGTTAGGCGAGACCAAGGTAATCCGATCCCCCACATCAACGCCCAAACGTTTGGCCAAACGGCTGCCAATCATGGCAGCATCGTTGCCATCGACTTGATCCAACGCGCCTGCGACAA
>CANGQU010000032.1 GCA_947456345.1 Alphaproteobacteria bacterium
AAAAAATTTGGCGAGATGCGGGCGGGGGAGTATTTCAGCGCGCTGTACCGTAAACGTCAGCGCGAGCAAGCCAACGACAATGCCACCAACGACAATCGCACCACAAATACAGGTGGCAGCGTGAGTGTGCGTGCCCATGACCGCGAAGGTGGGCGCGAGCAGGTGCGTAGTTATACCCGCCAAGCGCCCAAGAAATAATTACGCCGCATCCGGGCGGCGCAGCGCGCGCCAGCCGATATCGCGGCGGCAAAAACCATCCGCCCAATCGATTCGGTCTACTGCCGCATAGGCCCGATCGCGCGCCGCAGCGATAGTCGTACCCATACCCAGCACACTCAGCACCCGGCCACCTTGGGCCGTCCACTCGCCACCTTGATGGGCTGTTGCGGCATGTAATATCTGCACATCCGGCAACGCCGCCGCATGCTCCAGGCCGCGGATGATGGTGTTTTTCTGATAGCTATCGGGATAGCCGCGCGCGGCCAGAACCACGCCCAGGGTCACGATGTTTTTCCATTTTGGTTGCGGGATCTGCGCCAGCTTTCCCGACGCCACGGCGTGTAGCAATTCCAACCAATCGCCATCCAGACGCGGCAAAATCGCCTGGCATTCGGGATCGCCAAACCGCACGTTATATTCCAGCAATTTTGGCCCGGTCTTGGTCAGCATCAAACCCGCGAACAACACGCCCCGAAATGGCCGTCCGCGTTGCACCATCGCATCCGCCGTTGGCTGGATGATGGTCTGTAACGTTTGCGCCTCGAGTGTCGCGTTCCAAGCAGGCGGCGGGGAATACGCGCCCATGCCCCCGGTATTGGGGCCCTTATCGCCGTCAAAAGCACGTTTATGATCCTGCGCCGCGCATAATGGCACGACCGTATGCCCGTCGATCAGCGCGAAAAAGCTGATTTCCTCGCCATCCAAAAATTCTTCGATGACCAGCGACGCATGCTCGGCCAGCAATTTTTCCGCCGCCGCCTTAGCCTCTGTAGCATCGCTTGCAATGATCACGCCCTTGCCTGCTGCCAAACCATCGGCTTTCAAAACCATGGGTGCAGTCATGCGCGCGATTTGCGCCTCGGCCTCGGCCAGTGTATTCACGCGGCGATAAGCGGCGGTTGGGATACCGAATTCCTGGCATAAATCTTTGACGTAGCCTTTCGATCCCTCCAACTCCGCTGCTGGGGCCGAGGGGCCGAAACATAGCACGCCGATTGCGGCCAAACTATCGGCCAAACCCAAAATCAAGGGCAGTTCCGGGCCAACGATAACCAAATCAATTTTTTTGTCCTGAACGAATTGCAGGATATCGTCCACCGCATCGACTTTTAATGCCACCAATTCGGCCACAGCGCCAATGCCCGCATTGCCGGGGGCACAGTATAATTTTTTCAATAGCGGTGATTTAGCGACTGCCAAACACAACGCATGTTCGCGCGCGCCGCCGCCTATGACCAAGACTTGCATTGCATCCCCCATCTTTGGACGGCATAATAGCAGCGATGACGGAAATGAAAAGCCCCAGCAATGTCCCCGAATTTTCAGTAGGGGAGATCGCGCAATTGGTCAAACGCACGGTTGAAACCAATTTCGAGCGTGTGCGCGTGCGTGGTGAAATTTCCGGGTTAAGCCGCCCAGCCTCGGGCCATGTTTATTTTAAACTAAAAGACAGCGACGCCGTTTTGGACGGTGTGGCGTGGAAATTCTCGACCCCGAAACTGGGCTTGGTACCAGAAGACGGCCTCGAAGTTATCGCATCGGGTAAATTGACCACCTATCCGGCCGGATCGCGCTATCAAATCGTCGTTGACCGTTTGGAATTGGCAGGTGCCGGGGCGTTGTTGAAGTTACTAGAAGAGCGCAAAAAGAAATTGACGGCCGAGGGTTTGTTCGACGCCGAACGCAAAAAACCGCTGCCATTTATGCCGCGCACCATCGGCATTATCACCTCGCCCACGGGGGCGGTCATCCGCGATATCTTGCATCGCCTGGCCGACCGATTTCCGGTGCAGGTTTTGCTCTGGCCAGTGCCGGTGCAGGGCCAGGGCGCGGCGGCGCAAATCGCGGCGGCGATATCCGGATTCCAGAATTTTCCAATAGCTGGCCTGCCCCGCCCGGATGTAATTATCGTCGCGCGCGGCGGCGGCAGTATCGAGGATCTATGGGAATTCAATGACGAGGGCTTGGTGCGCGAAGTGGCTGCATCCGCCATTCCTATTATCAGCGCCATCGGCCACGAAACCGATTTTACCCTGATCGATTTTGCCGCCGATCTGCGCGCGCCCACACCCACCGCCGCCGCCGAATTGGTCACGCCCGTACGCGCGCAATTGCTGATCCAATTAGACGAACGTGGTGGACGGTTGCAGGCCGCGATCCGGCAAAATATTCGCACCCGGCAGCAGATTTTGTCGGTCGCCGCGCGGGGTCTGTTGCATCCGAAATATTTTCTGGCGCTGTTGGAACAAAAATTGGATGATTTCAGTGGTCAATTAACGCAAACCATGCGCCAATATTTATTGGCACGAAGGCATAAATTGCAACGCATCAAATTGCAGCCGGAATTATTGGCGCGCGAATTGCAAACCAAGCGCGAACGCACTCGGCAGCTATCTGCCCGCTTGCAACAAGCAGGCCAGCGGCAATTGCAAAAACGCCAGGAAAATTTGCAGCGCTGGCAGGGATTACTACAATCCCTGAGTTACAAGCGGACGTTGGATCGGGGTTATGCGCTGATACTGGATGGGGGACAAAAACCCCTCACCAGCGCCACGCAATTGCGCCCCGGCGATACGGTCACCTTGCGCCTACGCGATGGGGAAAGACCAGCTGTTATTAGCGAACTCTAGAAACTTCCAGCAGGTTTTTTAAAGCAGCGCTACGAAAGTCATGCGGCAGAATTCCCTGTTCTGCATTCTCGTGCACCAATAGGCCAGTCTTAATAAAATTGGCAATTACCAAGTCGGGCAAGTAATACTTGCCTTGTTTTGGCACCATCAATTCCTGGATTCTATCCCGCGATATTTCTCCTGGTTCAAAAAATAAAACTTGAACGCCGGTTGACATTAAATCCTGGATGCCATTGACTGGGTGTTGGATGCAGTTTGCAAATCGCACTTCACCAAATTTTACCCACTCGGTTGGACCGCACGCATCATGCTTCACAAAATCATTATCCGTAGGAAATTCCAATAAAGTCCCAGGGTTAGGATTGGACATGTGAAATTGACGATTGGGCAAGAATACATACTTTACGGCTCCGGCACCCTGCCCATACCCGCCGCTTAAAACTGGACCGTTGGTCATAGTCCAGTCGAAGGCCGCAAACATAGTCGCTTGGGTTCTATCATCTGTTGCGAACACCACAGGAGCGATTTGGGCAAACCTGCCAGTGGCACGAGGAATCAAAGCACCCCCCTGCAAAGGCTTAGCAGTTCCGTGATAAAGGATAGGTTTTGTATTCATTAAGGAATGATATCATGATTTTCGGGCTTTTTCAACCCGCCAGTTTTTTTGTCTCCGGCGCTTTATCCTCCCTCACCCGATTTTCCTAAAGCCCTTGCGGGCTTAAGAAAAATCTCCCTCTCCCTCCCGCTGGGAGGGAGAGGGTGGGGAGAGGTAGGGGCCAACGATAGGGGCATACTTAAGTTAATTGAGTTTAACTGGTGGATGCGGGTAAAACCCGTTGTAACAATTCGTCCACCAGCGCCGGATTATCCCAAACCAATTCCACGTCGATGGGTGTAACCACTTCGCGCAACGGCTGATCGAGACGCACCCAATCCTTGGCTGTTGTAACCAGCACGGCGTTTTTCGCCTCGGCCGTTTGTTGCATCAACACGATTTCCGAGGAGTGGAAAAAGTGATGATCGGGAAAATCATAAGTCGCCAGCACATTCTGTCCCGCCGCGCGCAGCAAATCGTAAAATTTCTGGGGTCGGCCGATCCCGGCAAAAGCGATTAAATTTTTACCCTGCAACTGCGCCATCTGCGCCGCATCGGGCACGAGGCGCGCGCCCAGAATTGGTTTTTCCGCCGGGATCTGCGCGCGTAAATTATGCCGGTCCTGGCCATAAAATACGACTGCGTCGGCGCGGGCCAATCCTGCGTCCAGTTTTTCGCGCAATGGCCCGGCCGGGATCAAGCGCCCATTGCCCAACCCATATTCGCCGTCCAAAACCAGCAAAGATAAATCTTTATGCAAATATGGATTTTGAAAACCGTCATCCATGATGAGGACATCCGCCCCCTCGCCCTCGGCGAGGCGGGCGCAACCGGCACGGTCGCTGCCGATAATCGTTACTCCGGCGCGGGTCAATAACAGCGCCTCATCACCGATTTGCAGGGCAGTGTGCAAATGGGGGTCAACCACCAGCGGCCCGCCATATAATCCGCCATAACCGTAACCCAAAAATACCGGCGCCAATTGCCGCGCCCGGCACCACGCCCCCAAAGCCAGGCAAACCGGGGTTTTACCCGCACCACCCGCAACCACGTTACCGACGCAAATGACGGGCATCGCCGAACGGTAAGGTTTGGCGAGGCGGCGGCGCATATTGCCGATTGCGGCATACATCCACCCAAGCGGGCTATACACCCGCGCTGCCGTACAATCCCGGTGCCAGAATTCAGGCGTTTGCATGTTTTTGCTCCACCACTGGCGGCCCCAAATAGGATTGCAGATATTGCCAGGTTAAATCCAACACCCGGTCTTGGGAATTGGCCAATGCCCGGGCCCGTTGGCCAAAGCCGTCCGCTAGTACCGGATTGGCCAAACATTGTCCCAAGGCTGTGACCAAAGACGGCAAATCATGCACTGCCAAACTGGCATTGCTGGCTTTGAATTGTTGCGCCATGCTTTCGAAGTTTTGCATATTTTGCCCATGCATGATCGGACACGCGAATCTGGCTGGTTCGAGCAAATTATGCCCTCCCCCCTTGCCCACAACGCTGTTACCCATCAATACAGGCGGGCGTAACGCGAACCATAAACCCATTTCGCCCATCGTGTCGGCCAAATAAATTTGTGTGAACGCGTCCACCGCCTCGCCCCTACTGCGTTGGGCTACGCGCAAATTCATGCTTGTTAATTCGCGGCGAATCGCCTCCGCCCGCTCGGGGTGGCGGGGGGCGATAATGGTCAATAAATTCGGCCGCTGCGCCAACAGCGCCAAATGCGCTCGCCCGGCCAGTGCCTCCTCGCCCGCATGGCTCGAAGCCAATAGCCACAAAGGCCGTCCGGCCAAACCCTCGCGCCAGGCCGCTAAATCGCCCGGCGCATAGGGCAAAGGCAAGGCCGCGTATTTCAAATTACCCGCCACAATCACGCCGGGCGCGCCCAACTCCCGGAAATACGCGGCATAGGTTTCATCCTGTGCCAATACTTGGGAAAAATTTTGCAGCAAGCGG
Source organism: Alphaproteobacteria bacterium (assembly GCA_947456345.1). GTDB lineage: Bacteria > Pseudomonadota > Alphaproteobacteria > SHNJ01 > SHNJ01 > CANGQU01. Next base: position 5,410 of record CANGQU010000032.1, read on the forward strand.
CGGATAAAACCGGGCGATTTCTGCCAGCTGGCAAAGGAGGTTGCCGACATGCGGGCGTTTAACAACAACATATTCGCGCCGCTTTGTTTGGTTTGCATAATTAAATTCGGCCATAATTCGGATTCGACCATCACCGCCACTTGCGGCCGCCAGTGACTTAAAAACTCTGCGACCCAACGCGGATGATCGAGGGGCACATATTGATGCAGCAAACGGGTATGAGTCAAGGGCGCGATCAGCCGCGCCGAGGTCACCGTTCCGCTTGTGACCAATACCGTCCAGTGCGGATAATCCCGCCCTACCGCATCCAAAAGAATGCGCACCGATTGCCATTCGCCGACGCTGGCAGCATGCAGCCAAAACAAATTTCCCGGCGGGCGGGGCTGGCTGGCGCGGCCGTAACGCTCGCCGATGCGGGCGGGATCTTCCTTGCCTAAAGCGATGCGCAGCCGCAAATACAAACGCAACACCGGCCCAAGTACCATCAAAGCGTGGCGATAAAGGAGGAATTTCCACATATGGATTTATACCATCAGCAGTTGGTTTCAGCCACTGGGATTGGCGCATGCCCACACAAGATATCGGCCCGGTCGGCGATTATGCGCATTTCCCGCTCCAGCAACAATCGCGCTTGCTCCAACGCCTCGGCGTCGGCGTCGGCTGGCACGTTAATGGAATTACCCCAGATATACACCCCACGGCCAAACGGCAAATTGATCAAGAACCGATCCCAGCTGCGCAGCATTTTGCGCCTGGTGGTAGCGACCACGACCGGCACGATCGGCAAGCCCGTAACCTTGGCCAAATAAACCGCCCCCGCCGCCACATGATACCGCGGGCCGCGCGGACCATCCGGGGTAATGCCGATGGATATGCCGCGTTTGGTCGCCTCGATCAATCCGCGCAGAGCCTGGGTCGAGCCGCGCGAGGTCGAACCCGCAATCGTGCCAACATTGTAATGGCCGATGGTCTTGGCGATCAGCTTGCCGTCGCGGTGGTGCGAGATCAACATCGATGCGGGAATACCCTGCCGCCAGCAGCGGCACATCATGAACAAACGGTTATGCCAAAAGGTAACGATGGTCGGCTGGCCGTGGTCCCAGCGGTTGCGGATATCGCTGCCGCCGATGACTTGCCAGCGATTAGTCCAATACACAAACTCCATAGCCAAATACGCAATCCAGGCTATAAGCGCGATCATGACGCGGGTGCGCAACAGCCAGCGGCGAAAACGGCGGATCACACTGTTGCTCCATTTTTGGCGACGAGCGGGTGCTGCAAATAATACATCGTGGCATAAGCGCCGCCCATGGCCAATAATTCGGCATGCTTGCCCTGCTCGATGATACGGCCTTGATCAATGACATAAATCCAATCCGCATGCAAAATCGTCGATAAGCGGTGCGCGACCATGATCGTGGTGCGCCCCTGCATCAAGGTTTGCAACGCGCCCTGGACCTGCCGTTCGGTTTCGCTATCCAAAGCCGAAGTCGCCTCGTCCAACAGCAAAATCGGCGCATCTTTCAGCATAGCTCGGGCGATGGCGATCCGTTGGCGCTGCCCGCCAGATAATTTCGATCCCTGCGGGCCGACATGGGTGGCATAGCCGTTGGGCAATTGGCGGATAAAATCATGCGCCCCGGCCAAACTTGCCGCGCGCTCGATTTCGGCCACGCTGGCGGATGGCTTGCCATAAGCGATATTGGCCATCACCGTGTCGTCGAACAACAATGTTTCTTGGGACACCAGGGCGATTTTTTCACGCAGCGATTGCATCGTAACGCTGCGCACATCTTGGTCGTCAATTAAAATCCGGCCCATTTGCACATCATAAAAA
>CANGQU010000033.1 GCA_947456345.1 Alphaproteobacteria bacterium
AGCGCCAGCCAGGGATGTCTTGGTACAATCGACATCTGCCCGTAAAAACAGGCTCTCGACGCGGCGGCATAAAGCTTTTCTAGCTTTAAACCCGTCCACTTGCCGTAGCATGCCGAGATAGCTGTTCAAGCTTTGCGAGAGTTCCTGCAAAGTCGGAACGTCCAGCGGCGAACCCTCGCGTTCCCAAGTGCTGACTTTACGTTTGCAGTTCGACACGCTGGTTTGCCGCAAATATGTCCGGCCTGGCTTGATAATAAAGCCGGTGAAATCGATTCCGGTATGAACTTGGTTCAGATGCTTTTTATTCGGATGCAGCCGCAACGCCAAACGAGAAGCAAGAAATTCGTCTATTTGCCTGTACCAGTCATTCAGCACATCCGCGCTCTCGTGAAACATCACCACATCGTCGACATAGCGTCCGTAACGTTGCGCCTTCAGCCTGTGTTTGGCGAATTGATCCAATTCGTTCAAATAGATATTGGCGAAAAACTGGCTGGTCAGGTTACCGATGGGCAAGCCTTTGCCGTCCGGCGCGTGCAGCAGGCTTTTATGGCGCGGCACTCTGGCGAATAAAGACTGCGGCGACCGCATGGCGGCACCGGGACGCGGGTCGTGTAAAGCGACCATTTCAATAAGATCGGATAGCCATTTTTCCGGGATATAAGGCCGGATCAATTCGATCAATATACTGCGGTCGACGCTGTTGAAAAAATTGGCGACATCAATCTTCAAAAAATAAGCGGGCTTTGTCCAATTTTGAGTTATCGACCGTGCAAAACCCGACACACGGCGCAAGCCATCATGCGTTCCGCGATTAGGGATGCAGGCATAGCTATCGCGGATAAAACGCTTATGGAAGCGTTCGAATATTGCTTTGTAAATGACGTGATGGACAACGCGATCCCGAAAATCCGCTGCCCATACTTCCCTCACTTTGGGATAGGTTATAACAAAGGCGACGCTTCTGCCGATGCGGTATTCGCCGCTTTTGAGATCGTGGTAAAGCCTAACCAGATTGCGTTCCAGATTTTCTTCAAACCGCAATTGATTGATCGAATTGCGCTTGGTTCTGCGGCAATCGAAATAGGCGTCGAACACGGATTCGAGGGTTAATTCAGCTTCGGTCATAAGCTTTCCTATTACCCTGCCTTGTGGGAGGGTACTTATTGTCATGAATCGGGAAAGGGACTCCCAACTCCGGGCGGGCCAAACAGAAAGCTGGTTGTTCCTGTTGTTGTTGTAATGATTGCCATTGTCGAAATCACGATTCCACGCATTATTATTGTCATGCGGGGCACCCGACCACAAGCAAGCTAGCAACAAACCGCAAGCGAATTGATGGCGATCTTATGGTCCAAACAAACGAATACTCGTTCATCCGGCCTTTAGCCGATACCTTCGGCCTCTACTTTGGTATCGGTTCCTCTAGAAAAAACCGGTACCGCCGCCATCCGAGCTGAAAATGATCGCCGGGCCAAGCCTTGGCTTAAACCCGTTCCGTCTTCCCCTTCCCCGAACTTGTTAACCAACCTTGCGCTTGGCGCGACAAGTTGTCGGTCATTTCCGAAAGCGCCGCGTAATGGGTGCGCTGCATAATTTTCATATCGTGCGACAAACGCATGATCAGCTGAATCGATTGAATTCTTTCCAAAATTTCCTGGATATGCTGTTTTTTGTCCGCTGCGCTATTGGCACGATAAATCATCACCACCAACTCGATCAATTCGTCTTTTAACTTTTGGCCTAGGGTATATTTATACTCTCTTGGAAAATGCTTTGTTGCAATCATCGTGCGCAACAACACATCATAGGTTTTTTTATAAATAGGCAAATGCTGATATTGGGCCATGTATCGCCTGTTTGTGGCATGTGGTACAACACGCAATCCAGACGGCTTGGAGCCGTTGGTCCCAAGCGATTCATAACTCTCTCTCTTGCCCTAAGTTTTTTGTTAAAACAGAAAAATAATTAAATGATTAAATGACTAACGAAGCTTCCGTGACAGTAATTTGGCTTGCATCAGCTCCATTTGCGCGTCGCTTAAGCTCCGGGCGGGCCAAACAGAAAGCTGGCTGCTCCTGTAGCTGGTGTATGGAAGGCCATTGCCGAAAACACGAAAACACGCAAAAATATTGACATGCGGGGCACCCGACCACAAGCAATTATACGCATCAGGCAATTTGCCTTGGGTGTCTTCCAATAATGCCAACCGGTTCTCGCGCATAGTTCCGGTTAAACCTTCCGGGGGATGCCCCCACCCGGTCAGTCCGGCGTAATTAAGTTTTTGCAGGTACTCTAGGGATTGGCGATGATTCATTACCTGGATCATCTTGGCGGGGACGCCGACATAAGCCTTGTTTTCGTGCATACCTAGCACAAGAACCGGTTGGCGATTGTCGAAAAGATCGATTTCGACGCCAATAAACTTATTCAAATCAAACGCGGGCGCATTACCATTAGCCGCAACAGCCGCAAAGGGTTTGCCGTCCGGACCAGTGATATTGGCACAATCTAAAACTTGTACAAATTTCGCACCGACAACCTTAACGCCACCTTGTGGCGTTAAAGTAACGCTGACACCACCCAAAGAAATGGTTGCATCGCTACTTCCTGCAGCATTTTGTGCTCCTGCTTGACCCATGATACCCCTCGTATTGCAATGCCTTAATACATCGTGTTAATTCTTTTACGGGTACAGTAAATCATATCCAGCAAAATCTTTCAAGGAGGATTTTAGACCGATTTCACCGCCACCCCGCCGCTAATCAGCGCCGGGAGGATTTGGAGGATGGTTGTCATAAAGGTTTTAGGTTTTAGCTGTTAGATTTTAGGAATGAGACTATGCTATTATATAGACTAAAACCTAACAGCTAACAGCTAAAACCTGCTCCACATGCCACCGATTTCATTTACCGCAGCGCCATCCCACCTCGCCTATGACCAACAACCTGGCACATCGCCCGGCGTATTGTTTTTATGCGGGTACAAATCGGACATGCTGGGCAGCAAGGCCACCGCCTTGGCCGATTGGGCCGCAAATACACGGCGGCAATTCACCCGCTTCGATTATCGCGGCCATGGACAATCGTCGGGCAATTTTACCGATTTTGTTCTAAGCGATTGGCTGAACGACGCGTTGTATGTTTTGGATCAGGTGACAACCGGGCCGCAAATCGTGATTGGATCGAGTATGGGCGGATGGTTGATGCTGCATCTGGCCCTGCTGCGCCCCACGCGCGTTGCGGGGTTGATCGGCATCGCCGCCGCCCCTGATTTCACAGCCGAATTGTTGTGGGATCAATTGCCCGCGCCGCTGCAGGACAAAATGCGCCGCGAGGGGGTTTTTCACGAGCCATCCCCGTATGGCCCCGAACCTACGCCTTTTACCTATCGCCTGGTCGAGGATGGGTATCAGCATTTATTGTTAACCCGCGATCACCTGCCCATCGCCTGCCCCGTGCATTTGCTGCATGGCATGCTGGATACGGATGTACCGTATCAATTTTCCGAGCGTGTGGCGGCAAAAATCGGGCCGCATGCTGTGGTGGATCTAATTCCCGATGGCGATCATCGTTTGTCGCGGCCCGAAGATATTGCACGGCTGCTGGCGATTATCCATGACATGATCAATAACCCATCAGTTTTATGTTTTTAGATTTACCATTCTTGTCATCCCCGAAAATGCGACAGCATTTGTCGGGGATCCATTTTTAAACATTTGCAAATAGACCCCCGCCTGCGCGGGGGTGACATGGTTAAAACAATCTTCGAAGGCCTAAAAATCCAAATTGGCGTAATGTTTCGGCGGGGGGACACCGGGCACATGATCCGCCAATAGGGGGCGGAAACTGGGCCGGGATTTCAGGCGCATATACCATTGCTTGGCCAAGGGGTGCGCGTCCCACGGCACATCGCCCAGATAATCAATACTGGATAAATGCGCCGCCGCCGTCAAATCGGCCAGGGTCATTTTATCGCCCGCCAGCCAATTGCGTCGTTCGATCAAATACGAAATATATTCCAAATGATGGACGATATTCGCCTTGCCCGCGCGAATTGCCTGAGAATTAGGCTCGCCCAGGCCGATATAGCGTTTCAGCATTTTCTCGTCGACCAGATACGCGCTAACCTCGCGGTTGAATTTGCCATCGAACCAGGCGATCAAGCGGCGGGTTTCGGCGCGCTGCAACGGATCGGCGCCCAGCATATTGGGGGCGGGATAAGTTTCTTCGAGGTATTCGCAAATGGCATTGGCGTCGATAATTGCCTGACCTTCGGTTTCAACCAATACCGGTACTTCGCCCGCGGGGTTGAGGGTGAAAAATTCTCCCCGGCGTTCCCATACTTTTTCGACCTTTAATTGAAAGGGCAGATTTTTTTCGCTCATGTACAAACGCACCTTGCGGCACAGCGGCGAGAGCGGAAGATGATAAAGTGTTCGCATGGCGCAAGCGTAAAGCGTAAAGCGTGTAGCGTAAAGGGGTAATTGGTTGACGGTTATCGGTTGACGGTTGACGATTCGACTTGGGGACAAAAACTCCTATCGACTAACGACTAACGACTAACGACTTTCTTCTTTACGCTACACGCTATCCACTATACGCTCCAGCCATGACTTTTCTCCAAATCCTCACCCTTGCCATCGTGCAGGGCTTTACTGAATTTTTGCCCGTCAGCTCTTCGGGGCATTTGATCCTGGTGCCGCATTTGACCGGCTGGGCCGATCAAGGGCTGCACTTCGATATCGCCGTGCATCTGGGCACGCTGTTGGCGGTGTTGCTGTATTTCCGCTCCGACATTGCCATGATCCTGCGCGATTCGTTGGCATCGCTGCGCACGCGGCGGATGAATTTTGGGGCGCGGCTCGCTGTGTTTATTGTCATCGGCACTATTCCCGCCGTGGCGTTCGGCGTAGCATACAAACATTTTTTTCCAGACGGTATCCGCAGCGTGACTTTTGTCGCCTACAATTTAATTGTGTTCGGCGCGCTGATGTGGGTGGCGGATCGATATTCATCTTCCCGTGATAATTTACAGCGCCTGGGTTGGCGCAGCGCGATTGTCATCGGCTTGATGCAAATGCTGGCGATCATCCCGGGCGTCAGCCGTTCCGGCATCACCATCACCGCCGCCAGATTTTTAGGCATTAATCGCTCCGATGCGGCGCGTTATTCGATGTTGTTGGCGATTCCTGCGATTGCCGGGGCGGCTGTGCTGGGATTTGCCGAGATGATTGCATCGCCCGAGCCGGTAATTTGGGGCGATGTTGGCCAAGGCATCGTGCTGTCGTTTATCGCCGGATTGGTGGCAATTACATTCATGATGCGATGGTTGCGGTCGATGAATTTGAATATTTTTGTCGGTTACCGGATTTTATTGGGCATTGGCTTGTTGATTTATTTCTCCTAGGCCGCGCGGGATTGATCGGCCAATTTTCCCCCCGGCCGGTATTGTTCCATGTATTCCGGTAAAATCGCCGCCAAGGTTTTGGGAATTATACCCAGATCGCGCAAGCCCCGCGCGCCGCTGGATGCGACGTTATCAACTTGCAGCAATTTTACCTGATCAATCGTCAATAACGGTTTGGGCAGTAATTGCAACAGAGCGGCCTGGATTTTGGCCACAGCAAAGGGCAGTGGCACCAGCTTGGCTTGTTGGCCGGATTCGCGCAACATCAGTTGTAGCAATTCCTTGAAGCTAAGGATTTCCGGGCCGCCCAATTCATAAATCTGTCCAGCACCGGCGGGGGTTTGCAACGCCGCCAGCACGGCATCGGCGACATCGCCCACATAAACCGGCTGAAATTTTGTATGCCCGCCGCCAATTAACGGCAAGACATGGAATAATCGCGCCAACCCAGCAAAGAGGTTGAAAAAATTATCCTCGGGCCCAAAGACGATGCTAGGCCGCAAAATCGTGGCAGATGGGAAATTTTGCCGCACCGCCGCCTCGCCCAGCGCCTTGGTGCGGGCATAAGCGGATGGGGATTTTGCATCGGCACCAATGGCCGAGATATGCACGAATTTTTTAACGCCAGCAGCATTCGCGTGCTTGGCCAATTTTTCCGGCCAGCGGTGTTGAATAAAATCAAAGCGCGTTTGCCGCCCCGACTCAAACAAAATCCCCAACAAATTGATCACCGCATCCGCGCCGCGCAAATGCTCGCTTAATTGCCTGTCGTTTTGCAGAGCAAACGCCACGGGCGTGATTTGCCCAACCTCGCCTAAAGGGCGTAAAAATTTCGCCCGCTCGATATTGCGCGTCGGCACCACCACCGTGGCCCCCGTCCGGGCCAGGCGTTGGATAACATAGCGGCCGATAAAACCGGTGCCGCCAAAGACGATAATTTTTTGATTGCGCAAAGAGGACATTAAAATGGCCTTAGGTAAGAAATGGTGCCCAGAAGAGGACTCGAACCTCCACGATGTTACTCACTGGTACCTGAAACCAGCGCGTCTGCCAATTCCGCCATCTGGGCACGTGCGGCGGAATGTGCGGGATTGGTTTTGACTTGTCAAGTCCAAGTCCCGGGCTTAGGATGCCGCGTTAATCCGAGGTAGCCGCCATGACCAAAATTCACCTGCATCTGTACGATTTGCCCGCCGCCGTCAAATTCACTGGCCCGGTGGCCGTGGATTGCGAAATGCTGGGCCTGCGGGTAGGGCGCGACCGGCTGTGTTTGGTGCAATTGCGCGACGCAGCGGGCGAGCCGCATTTGGTGCATTTCCCCGAGCCAAAATACAACGCCCCCAATTTGCGTGCGATTTTGGACAACCGCGATGTGGTAAAGATTTTTCACTTCGGCCAAACGGACATTGCGTATTTGAATCATTATTTGGGTGCCGTCACGTCGCCCATTTTTGATACCAAAATCGCCGCCAAACTGGCGCGGCGCAATGTCGATAAACATGGGCTCGAGGATTTGTGCAAGGATTTGCTGGGCATCGAATTGTCCAAGGCCGCGCAATCATCGGATTGGGGTGCGGCCACATTAAGCGATGCGCAAAAACATTACGCCGCGCGCGATGTGTTGCATTTGCATGATTTGCACGACAAACTGACCGCGCTACTATCGCGCGAGGGGTTGCTGGTCCT
>CANGQU010000034.1 GCA_947456345.1 Alphaproteobacteria bacterium
CACTACCGTAAATCTTGCCGCCTTCCAGAACAGAGTCAAAGCGCGGTGCCGAAAGCGTCGAATTTTGGTTCCTCCAATTTGTTGGCGCTTTGCGCATCGCCTCTTTATGTTGGTCGGTCAATTGCGTAAAAATTTGCAGGCCTTGTTGATTTTTGAATGGTGTGCCATCTTGATCGACCGTAACTAAAACATTTGATTGCGGATAATACAGAGTTACCAAGCCGTTAGCCTTGTCCGCTTGGATCACATCGACTTTCCCCCCGCAATCACGGATCGCCTGCCCGAGCGCGATTAATTTTGGATTGTTTTCGATCAACTCTACCTTGCCGTCGGGGCGAATAATCGCGAGATGCTGTTCGGAAACTTTATTGTTTGCGTCCGCGACTTGGGCATAATACACGTGACCGCTAATTTTTTTATCCGCGTCTCGGAAAGCATATAGTGGCACACAAGAAATTTTGCTGCCCAGAGCAATTTTGGTCCCGGTTATGACCGGCGTCGCGGTATTTTCACCTGCGACTGGGGCCGCGACTGGCGTTGTCACACCCTCATTGACTCTCGCGGGGGTAGGTAGTTTTCTTAAATCCTGTTCACCGGATTTATCGCCAGCGCCTTTGATCAAATCCATTGGTGGCTTATAGGGAGCGGGTTTGTTATCCCCGCTCAATAAACTCTTGCCATTATAAGCCGCAATGCCAGTTGTAACCGTGGTCAGCGCCAACGCCAATGCTGAAACAACTTTTTTTCTTGTCTCTGATCCTGGCGAGGGCGGAGTGCGACTATCTTTGGAAAACAAGCTGAATGGGCGGGTAAAATTTCGCCTGACTGCCCCTAGCACATCGTAACCGACGCGGATTGTCCCACCAACAACTCCGGCACCAACCGCAGATCCGATGGTAATTACTACCAAGGTCCAACCGATAGGATTAGTCAACGCCCCGACACCTAAAGCGACGGGAACAGCATACTTGGCACAAGTAATCGCCGTTGCTGGCGCACTGTCTAAGTTTGGCCTAACAACTGCCACACTGATTTTTTTTAGATCCATACCCCACCCAAAATTTGTGAATTATAGACTCCAAATATATCCTATTAGGAATCATTACTCAACTGCAAGGCGCGCAATAAAATTACGCGGCGATGGTTAACGGGCGGTATTTGATGCGTTTGGGGGTATTGGCGTCCTCGCCCAGGCGGCGTTTACGGTCGGCTTCGTAATCGGCATAATTGCCTTCGAACCACACCACCTGCGAATCGCCTTCGAACGCCAAAATATGGGTGGCAATGCGATCCAGGAAATAGCGATCGTGGGTAATAATCACCGCGCAGCCGGGGAAATCGTACAAACCTTCTTCCAATGCGCGCAGCGTATCGACATCCAAATCATTGGTCGGTTCGTCCAGCAACAACAGGTTGACACCGGTTTTCAGCATTTTAGCCAAATGGACGCGATTACGCTCCCCGCCCGATAATTGGCCGACGCGTTTTTGTTGATCGGGCCCACGGAAATTGAATTGCGCGGCATAGGCGCGGGCGGGCATTTTTTTGCGGCCCAAATCCAATTCATCGTAACCGCCGGAGATTTCCTCGAACACGGTTTTTTTATCGTCCAGCGCATCGCGCGATTGATCGACATAACCCAATTTTACCGATTCGCCAATTTTCAATGTGCCCGCTTTGGGTTTCTCGACGCCCGTAATCAATTTGAATAGGGTGGTTTTACCCGCCCCGTTGGGGCCGATAATCCCCACAATGCCGCCGCGCGGCAAATTGAACGACACGTTATCGAACAATAACCGATCGCCGAATTCCATGCGTAATCCACTCGCCTCCAGCACCACTTGCCCCAATTCCGGCCCGGGGGGGATGACAATCTGGGCGGTATCGCCCACTTTTTCCCGCGATTGCGCCAACAATGTTTCATAGGCCTGAATCCGCGCTTTGGATTTGGCTTGGCGGGCCTTGGGCGATGATTTGATCCATTCGGACTCTTCGGCCAATGCGCGTTGACGGGCAGATTCTTCTTTTTCTTCTTGGGCTAGGCGTTTTTGTTTTTGCTCAAGCCAGCTGGAATAATTGCCTTCATACGGGATGCCCTGGCCGCGATCCAATTCCAAAATCCAGCCTGCAATATTGTCCAGGAAATAGCGGTCGTGGGTGATGGTCACAACCGCACCCTTGTATTCGCGCAAATGCCGTTCCAGCCAGGCCACGGATTCCGCGTCCAAGTGGTTGGTCGGTTCGTCCAGTAGCAATAAATCAGGTTTTTGCAATAATAATTTGCACAAGGCGACGCGGCGTTTTTCGCCGCCGCTTAATTTGCTAACATCGGCGTCGCCGGGGGGGCAGCGCAACGCCTCTAATGCAATTTCCACCTGGCGCTCGACTTCCCAGCCATCGACGGCATCGATTTTTTCCTGCAACTCGGCTTGTTCGGCCAATAGCGCGTTCATCTCGTCGTCATCGGTTACTTCGCCGAATTTCAAATTGACCGCTTCGAATCTTGCCAACAACGCCTTGGTTTCGGCCAACGCCTCAAGCACGTTGCCCAGCACGTTTTTCGATGGGTCCAATTGTGGTTCTTGGGGTAGATAGCCGACCTTGGCCCCTTTGGCGGCCCAGGCCTCGCCGGTGAATTCGGTGTCGATCCCTGCCATGATTTTCAGCAAGGTGGATTTACCCGCACCGTTCGGGCCAATGACGCCGATTTTTGCACCCGGATAGAATGACAGCCAAATATCCTTGAGGACTTCTTTGCCGCCCGGATAGGCTTTGGTCAGGCTTTTGATAACGAATACGAATTGGTTAGACATGTTGCCTCGCTCATACGCCGCGTGGCTTCGGGCAAACGCTTGCCCGCGGCGGCGGTCGCCGCCGATGTTTGCGGCGATGGGTATATAGCATAGTGAGCAGAAAATAGTAAGCAGTAAGCAGAATGATCTGCTGCTTACTGCTTACTTATTACCGCTTACTTGCCATATAATTGTTCTAATTTCCTACTGCGCCCACAACCGGCAGCATACAATTTATACTGGATGGCGTTTTTGCGGTAATAGGATTGGTGATAATCCTCCGCGGCATAAAATTTAACGGCAGGACGCAGGAAGGTAGCCACCTTTTGCCCCAGTTTCTTTTCAATCACCGGGATCGATGCCGTGGCGGCGGTTTTTTGGGCTTCGGTTGTATAAAATATGCCAGCACGGTATTGGCTGCCCTTGTCGCAAAACTGACCGTCGGGATCGGTCGGATCGACATTCGACCAAAAAATATCCAGCAATTTTTCATATGATATTTTGGCCGGATCGAATTCTACTTCGATTGCCTCGACATGGCCGGTTTGCCCGCTGCTGACTTGCTGGTAGGTTGGGTTATCAACTGTACCGCCGGTATAGCCGGAGACAACTTTGGTTACACCGGTCTCCCCCTCGAATTCTGCGTGCATACACCAAAAACAGCCGCCGGCGAAAATCGCCGTCTCGGCGCGTGGCTGGCTGGGTAGGAACAAACCGATGGCAAGAATCGTTAACAACGCCAAGAGTGTTTTACGCATGGGGCAATCCTTTGAAGTTTAGGCAGTAACTGTCTATGGACTGCTTACGATGGGAATCAGAACTTCGTTACGTTTGCGCCAAGGAAAAGTGAACGGATCGTTATAATAGGCAAATTCCGGCGCGCCCAGCGTGGGGATTTTCTGTTGGGCCAGGTAATCAGCCAGTATTTTCGCGCGATTTTGAAACCGCGTTTCGCTGCTAAAGCCGGAAAAACGCAGCACAGCCATGCGCACGGGCTGAGTCGTGACGATTTCAATCTGTGCGTTGTTGGGTTTGGGCAGGGTTTCGGCGGTGTATTGCGCTGGCATCGTGAATTGCACCACCCAACCTTGCGCCGATTCTACCTGAGTGACCGGTGCGGTCATTTCAATTTTTTGGGCGGTTTTGGTTTTGCTGGACTGCGTGACCGGGGCGGTCATAGCGATGTCGGTCTTGGCGGTATTATTGCCAAAAATATAGTCGGCCAGAATACGGAAACCCTCGCTTAGGGCTGCCTCGCGCTCGCCCTTGACCGTTACTTCTGCGGCCAAACGGGGCGCATAATCGCGAATTTCAATATTGTATTGCCCATCATAAACGGCTTTGGACAATACCGTGTATTTAGGTGTCTCTAAATCTGAATTAGCCGTGCCACACGCCGCTAGGAATGCCATGAATAAGATGAATATAATGTTCAGTTTACGCATAATGCTTATTTAGATTGCAAAAATAGAATTACAATACCCCAGATGGCGGACGGTGGGCAGCATAAGTATCGGCGATGGATAATCGCTGGCCATTTTCATCGATGACATATAATTCTGGTTTTGCAACTTCGCGAGCGGGCAAGGCATCACCTGGCAACAGTCGCATATGCAGCGGCAAATCCCCATTGGCCAGTGGTTGAATGGGACGGTAAAAATCCGGTATGGGCCGAAAATCCCACCATTCATCGCTGATCGTGTTGCTGACCCAGCGCCCGTGTTTTTCCCCGGCATCGTTCATTAATTTTTCCAAATCCGCCCGGCGCTGCAAAATTTCAGTATCCGTGGATGTGCGCGATGCGAATTGCCGCGCACGCAGCGAAAATGGCCGCCAGAATTGATCGAAATGCCCGCCCATATCGATCAAGGTGCCATCGGGCAAAATAGGGGCCAAATCCACGGCCCAGCCGCGCGGATGCGCCCCCTTGCCTGCGGGCGCTACCAAATCTGATACGGGCTTGCCCATTTTCGCGGCCGCATTGGCAAAATCCCGCTCGCATATGGCATACATGTTCCCCTGCGCCTCTGTCACGCGCAAGGCATCGAGGGCGATCAAATGCCAACCGTGGCGGGAATAAGCATATTCGGCGGCGGTATAGATGATATCCGCCAATTGTGTTTGCGCCCACATGCGGGCATGCGGATGATAAATCTGCCCGAAATAATTGAAGGCAAATGTTGCATCGGCATAGGCCACATGCACGCGCAAATAATCGGTTGGCAAAATTTCTGTTAAATCGGTATGCGGATTGATGGCAGTCATGCGGGCCAGAATATCAAACCCCAAACCAGAACCAAATAGACAATCGCGAGGAAGACGGCGGCGGAGGCGGTGTCCTTGGCTTTTTTGGCCAAACCGCTCCATTCCGGGCTGGCCTTGTTGACCACAGCCTCGATCCCGGTATTCAATAACTCGACGATCAGCAGCAACAAAATCGACGATAACAGCCACAATAACGCGGCGCGATCAGGCGCATACATGATTGCCACCGGCACTAGCACGATGGCCAAATATACTTCTTGGCGAAACGCCGCTTCGTCGGCAAAGGCCCGGCGGATGCCAGCGATAGAATTAATGAGTGCGCGATAGAGACGCTGCATGGGTTTCGTTACCTAAGGTTGGAATGCGCCCGTAAATATCCCGCCACCATGACGCGGCCTGGTAATAGGCGATGGCGTCATCTTCGGCCTTGGCATCGGCGGTATTAAGTGCCTCGGTCTCGGGCCAGCTTAATTGCTGCACTTGGTTTTTAGGCGACAAAATGGTCAGGGTATCGTTCTCGGCCAGCGCTACTTTTTGGTACGTGCTGATAAATGCGCGTGGGCGATAGGTTTTATCGCGCAACACATCCTGGCCAAAAAATTTGCTGGGATATTGAAAATTCAACAAGCCCAATAAAATCGGCGCAAAATCGATCTGGCTTACCATGGTATCGATGCGTTTCGGCTTGATAAATCCGGACGCGTAGAAAATCATCGGGATATGGTATTTGCGGGCTGCCAATTCGATCTTGCCCGATGCGCCATGGGTGTGATCGGCTACGAATACGAACAGCGTGTCTTTGAACCAGGGCTTGTCCTTGGCCCATTGCAACAACTGCCCCACGCTATAATCGGCGTATTTCACACCGCCCGCGCGGCCCGAAGTTTTGGACGGCAAATCGATCCGGCCATCGGGATAGGTATAGGGGCGGTGATTGGATGTGGTCATGATCAAATGCATAAATGGCTGCTGACGGGCATAGGCGGCGTCGGCCTCGCGCACCGCACGGGCGAACATGTCTTCGTCCGCAATTCCCCAAACATTGGCGAAACTCACTTCGTCTTTGGGCATCACAGCACGATCAACGATATCGAATCCGTTGGCCGAGAAAAACGCGTTCATATTATCGAAATACCCATAACCGCCATAAATAAATTTGGTATCATAGCCACGGTCACGGAAAATGAACCCCAGCGAATATAGATTCTGGTTCCCCGCGCGGCGTAAAATGGAGTGGCCGGGCGTCGGGGGCAGCGATAATGTCAGCGCCTCGAGCCCACGCACCGTGCGTGTGCCGGTGGCGTAGGTCTGCGCGAACAGCAAACCATTTTTGGCCAGATCGTCCATCACCGGCGATATATCGGCGGTCGATCCAAAAGTTTTCATGAATTCGGCGCTGTGGCTTTCCATAACCACCAAGATAACATTTTTGCGCAATTCCGGTCCCTTGGGTTTTATGGCGCGCGCCCAATTGGTGTGGGCAGCAGGGATCGCAGGCAAACCCAATCGGGTTTGAATATTCGCTGCGACCATTGCATCATCATGCTTGGCATAAAACCGGTCATAATCGATTTCGTTATGCCCAAAAGCATAAAACAGCGAATACACGCCATTGGCGGATAATTCATTGGCAACTGAATTGGTGCCGAATTGGCTGCGCGCCTGACTGGTCAGCAAAAACAATACGGCTACGACAACCGCATACACCGCAAAGCCGCGCGCGCGATAGGTCATACTGGGCAAGCCGCGCCCGCCCACGGGCCAAATTTTATGGCACAGCCAAATTACCGCAACCGATGCCACCAGCAACGCGAACAACAGCCAGTATATCGGATAGGATTCAACGATATTGCCGATCACTTCTTGGGTATAGATCAAATAATCAACGGCGATGAAATTATAGCGGGCAGTGAATTCGGTCCAAAACAAATGCTCGCCCACTGCACCGAACAACAGCACATAGACAAACACCA
>CANGQU010000035.1 GCA_947456345.1 Alphaproteobacteria bacterium
CGGGCTTATTTAAGGATGCAATCCAACATGACACAAATGCCGACGACAAAGGCGGACCGGACGCGGCCAAGCGCATCGCAGCTTGCGCCCAAAAATACCGGGTGGCGTTGATCCAAGACAACAAGGATATGCTGCGGTATCTCGAAACTGCCAAGCCTAGGGTGCGCGCGGCCATTGATAATGCTTTGTTCAGTGAAAAATCTCAGCTGGTTGGCGATAATGTTGACCCCAGCATGGACAAAGATAAGCTGAAGGTAATTGTCGATACCGACAATGCGTTTGCAAATATTTACACGGCGGTATTGAATTTTGTTGATCGGTCGGGTGCACAAGATCAGGACAACGTTGGCCTAACCAAAGCCTTTGGTGGGTATGCTCACATCAGTGATGCTGAGTTAAAATTGTTTTTCGCTGCATCTGCGGCAGACCGAAAGGAAAAGTTTGATCAGGATGCACATAGATGGCTCGAAAAGCAAATAGACCCTGATAAGACAGCAAAATTTCGTGCGGTAATGAATGCTTTGCAAGGTCGTCATGATAAACTCCCTGGCAGTGGTACAAATGCGATTGCGGTGACGCAAGAACCCCCAGCGATAGCCCCAGCTGCTCCCTCTACGCCAGCGAAAATCGATAATGGCGATGGTGGTAATGCAAAAGGTGCACCCAAACCGACTATTAGGCTGGTAACACGGCCCGATGGCACTATGGGGCTCCCCCATAGGGAAAGAGCACAGTAGGTTGCTAGATAGTATGGTCACGATTTAAACCAGATTTTGCCTTTTCCTGTTGTCATTCCCGCGCAAGCGGGAATCCAGGGCCAAGCAAAGTGGCATTAGCTCCTGGATCCCCGGTCAAGCCGGGGATGACACTGGATTCATCTAAACTGATTTATCGGATTTTTTGACGACACCACCTAAGGCGCCAAAGCAATGTTGTTCGCCGTGCGTGGCCGGAATAACGAGCGGTCATAAAGCCGATGCGCCACCAAATCGCTGCTGGCGAACATGGGCTCGAAGGCATAAAAAATTTCGGCGATAATCACACTCTCATTATTGGCCAGGGTAAAACCCGCTGGCAACACGGCCGTGCCGCCCTGCACGCCTACGCGCGATGGCGCGGCCAAAGTGCCCGCGCCATTACGCTGCCACACCACGGTCGGGTTTTGATTCGCAGGCCGCGTCACCGAACTGATGATCACCCGGCTGCTGCCGCCATTGCCGTAATAGGGCGATAAAATCGTCTGCACACCGAAAAACACGTCTTGGATTTGCGCCTCGGTCAAATTGTTGGAGCGCGAGACAATATCGGATACGGTCACCGAAGCGCGGCTCAGTTTCTCGTTCAAATTGATGTAGCGCGCCAATTCAAACCCGCCGATCATTAGCGCCAGAAATACGGGCAGGATGATCGCCACCTCGATTATCATCACGCCGCGCTGTCTATTTTTGTTGGCAAACAAATTCATGGCGACCATCAAAACGGTTCGTTGCGCAAGGCGATGCCGGAATTGAACGTGACGTGATCGCCGATGATCGGCCGCAGCACGCCGGTCATAAATCGCCATTGATAACTGACGCGGTAAACCACGATATCGTCGCCATCGCCCAGGCCGGGTGTGCCGGAATCGGGTGTCCAACGGCCGTTATTGTTGCGGTCGATAAACGGTTCGCCCGCGTCATAAGTGCCGTTGTTGTTCGTGTCGGTAAAGCTTTCATCGCCGATTTCGGCGAACGTGCCATAGGTGCGGGTATCCAGCGCGATATCGTTCGGATCAATCAAGCCAAAGGAATTGCTGGCCATGATTTGCTGAATCCGCGCCTCGCGCCCGATGCCGCCATTGCCACCGGTGACGCCGAAACGCGATGCCTGGCGCAAGCCGCCTTCTAAAAACGTGCTCACCGCAAGGGCGGTCGAAATTTCCATCATGCCGATGACGAAAATGAACATCACAGGCGCAATCAGCGCGAATTCAATCGCTACCGAGCCTTTTTGCCGCCGCCGTGCAAGGGTCTGGCTTTTCACCATAAATCCATTATACTGTGGGCAGTATTAACGTCCTGTTAATCGTTGCAATTGTCGCTAAATTTTCCAATTTATTCACCTTAATTCATTCATCTTAGGAGTGCGCGCAATGCGTCGGTACGGCCTAATTTTAGTTGCTTGTTTGGCGCTTGCCGCCTGCGCCGGGGGCGAGGAAGACGCTGCGATCAAAAACTGGGACGCCTCGTCGTTTTTGCGCCTGGCGGATCGGGCGGCGGCGCAGGGCGATGGGTTCATGGCGCTGCAAATGTACGAAAAGGCCCTGGCCGAAGATCCCAATTCATTACCGGCGCAATTGGGCTATGCCAAAAGCTTGCAAAATTTTGGCGAGCGCCCGGCAGCGATTGCCGCCTTCACCGCACTTTTAGCCAAACGCCCTAATGATATGGAATTGCAAACGGCGCTGGGCGTATTATGGCTGGGCGAGGGGGATGGCAAACAAGCGGAAAAGTATATTGCTCAGGCACTCGACCGCCAGCCTTCGCCCCGCCTATTCAATCTTTTGGCGCTCGCACATGAATTACAGGATCAGCCCACCGGCGCTATGGCCGCATATCACAGCGGCTTGCTATTGGGCAACGATCCTAATTTACAAAGTAATCTTGGATTATCGCTGGTCTTGCGCAATCAAGCGCGGCAAGGTTTGCGCTATTTGCAGGCCGCCGCAGGCGATCCCAAGGCGCTGCCCCGGCATCGGCAGAATCTAGCGTTTGGCTATATTGCCCTACAGCAGCCGGAAAAAGCGGAGCAGATCTTGCGCCCGGAAATGGGTGATCAGGCGGCTGTTGCCTTATTAGACAGCTACCGGGAAATTCTGGCCAAACCGACGCGTTTGCAGCGTATTCGCGCGCTTTTATCCGCCCGTCCGAGTTAATTATATAATGGGTTAATTTAATAATTCTCTTTTCGTGTCATTCCCGCGTAGGCGGGAATCCATTTATAGTTCTTCCCATTAAGAATGCCTTAGCGGTTTAATATCTCCTCCCCCTAAAGAGGAGGGAGAATTCTTAATCGGAAAGGTAATAATACAAATGGATCCCCGACAAATGCTACCGCATTTTCGGGGATGACAATTTACAAAAATTGGGAATTATAAATCGAGTAAACTTTAAACGACTATATATTCCTCAGCGCATCCAAGGTGCGCAACACCGCCGGCCCAAGAATAATGATAAATAGCGGCGGCAGAATAAAAATAATCATTGGCAAAGTCATGATGGCGGGCAGGCGCGCGGCTTTTTCCTCGGCCCGCATCAATCGCTCGTTACGGAATTCGGTTGATAGCACCCGCAGCGACTGGGCCAACGGTGTGCCGTATTTTTCGGTTTGTTGTAACGTGCCGACCAATGCCCGCACCCCGGGCAAATCAACGCGCTGCGCCAAATTATCTAATGCCATCGAACGTTCGGGTAAAAAGCCCAGTTCGATTGCGGTCAATCCCAATTCTTCGGATAATTCGGGATAGGCCGGGCCCAATTCCCGCGCGACGCGGGTCAGTGCGGCATCCATGCTCAATCCCGCCTCGGCGCAGATGACCAATAAATCCAAGGCGTCGGGAAAACCGTCGCGGAGCAAGGCGGCACGGCGGTCGATAACGTTGCGTACCAAAAGATCGGGCAAATAACTGCCCGCCAACACCATGCCCAGCGCGTAAAATGCTTTTTTGGTGGCTGTCATATCGGCCTTGCCGAACACATAGAACATCAGCACGGCGGCGATGCCGCAGATCGCGGGCATGCACAGCTTGACAAAGAAATAGATCACAACCGCATCGCGGCTGCGCCAGCCGGCGCGCAGCATTTTCATTTGAATCTTGTCCGCCTGCTGCGAGCGCAGCAATTGCAACCTTTGTACGACATGACGCATCAATCCGACCGAGCTTGGCGTGCGTTTGTCCTTGCGCCGCGTGCGGCTTTGCAAACCGGCTTGCAATGCTTTGCGCCGATCTTCCAGCGATTTGATGCGTCCGCTCATCGTATCGCGGTTGGCCAGTACGCGCCCCAGGCGCAAGAACACCACCATCGCCACTGCGGCGCTGAGCATCGCTAGTATGTCCGGGGTGAGTTTTTGCAGCAATTCGGTCATCGACTGGCTTCCTATATTTTGAACGACGCCATTTTACGCATAATGAAAGTACCCAGGAAAATCATCCCCAAGGCCACAGCCAACAATAATTGTCCGCGTGGGTCGTTGATCAGCGCCATCACATATTTGGGATTCATCATCAATAGGATGCCGAACATCAAAAATGGCAAGGAGCCGATGATCATCGAGCTGGCGCGCGCTTCGGATGACATTGCTTTGATCTTTAGTTGCATAAAACGGCGCTTGCGCAGGATCGAACTCAGGTTTTCCAGAGTCTCGGCCAGATTGCCGCCGGTCTCGCGCTGGATCGATAGCGCAATGACGAAAAACTTGACCTCGGGCAGGTCTAGCCGCTCGCTTGCTTCCCATAACGCTTTTTCAATCGGCTGGCCTAATTTCATCGCATCGTTGACAATAGCGAATTCATCCCGCAACGGTGCTGGCATTTCGGTGGCGATGGATTTGATCGACTCGCCGATGGGCAAGCCCGAACGCACGCCGCGCACGGTCAGATCGATGGCATCCGGGAATTGGCCTAAAAACTGTTTGCTGCGTTTATTAATCAGACGCTGCACGAATTTATTCGGCAGCCACATGCCGATCGCCAGTCCCAAAAACAACGATACCAAAGGCGCTTGCTTGCCGAAAATGAAAATGGCCCCAGCGGCGATGATCGCCACCACCACGTTCCATAACACATATTGGCCAATGGTATAGCTTTTGCCGGTGCGGGCCAGGCGGGCGCGCAATTTGACCGGGTTGGGCAAAAAATGGCCGAAAGCGCGGTCGAAAATGCCGCGTTGGCGCATGCCGGTGATATCCACCATCGCGGCCGCGGCGCGCTTGTTTTTTTGGTCGTTCTTGCCGCCATGGATATGGCGCAGGCGTTTTTTTATCGCTTTGTCCTGGCCGAACGACGGATCAAAAAAACTATAACCGGCATAACACAAGCCGATCACGGCTAAGAAAACGACTAGCATGCCAAGCGAGGAGGAAAGCAGCGTCATTGGTTAATCGCCTCTAACAGCGCTTTGCCCAGGCCGAAATATTCCGCCTTGCTTAGAAAATGCGGACGCACGCCATGCGATTTGAAATTGCCGATTAACTTGCCCTCGGGTGTTTCGCCGCTAAATTCATACGTAAACAAATCTTGAGTGGTGATGACGTCGCCTTCCATGCCGATGACTTCGGTGATGTGGGTAATGCGGCGCACACCGTCGCGCATGCGGCTGACCTGGACGATCAAATCCACGGCCGATGCGATCAGCATGCGCAAAGCGCGGCTGGGCAAATTGGCAACTGCCATGCCTACCATGTTTTCAAGCCGCATCAAGGTCTCGCGCGGCTTGTTGGCGTGAAGCGTACACAAGCTGCCGTCGTGGCCCGTGTTCATCGCCTGCAACATGTCGAATGCCTCGCTGCCGCGCACCTCGCCCATAATGATGCGGTCGGGCCGCATGCGTAAACTGTTTTTGACCAGATCGCGCATGGTGATCTCGCCCTCGCCCTCTAAATTGGGTGGGCGGGTTTCCAAACGCACCACATGCGGCTGCTGCAATTGTAATTCGGCGGCGTCTTCGATGGTCACGACGCGCTCGCCCTCGTCGATCATGCGCGACAGCGCGTTCAGTGTGGTGGTTTTACCCGAACCGGTACCGCCGGAAATGACAATGTTCAAACGCGAACGCGCGGCGATTTTTAGCACGGTGGCCATTTGCGCCGAGATGGTATCGTTTTTGACCATCGTGTCGATATCGATCTTTTTCTTGGAAAACTTCCGGATCGAGATACTGACCCCATCGATGGCCAGTGGCGGAATGATAATGTTAACCCGGCTGCCATCGGCCAGGCGCGCGTCGCATAACGGGCTGGACTCATCGATACGGCGGCCAATGCGCGAGACGATGCGCGTGGCGACATTCATCAAATGCGCATTGTCGTTGAATTTGATATCGGATAGGGTCAGCTTGCCCTTGCGCTCGATATAGGTTTGATTGGGCCCGTTGATCATAATGTCGGAAATCGCGTCATCGGCCAACAGGATTTCCAGCGGCCCCAGCCCCAGCATATCGTTCAGCAGCATGGTGACCAAATCCCGCTGCTCGGCCAGGTTCAGGTGGATTTTCTGCTCGGCCAGCAATTCACTGACAACGGCGGTCAATTGTTTGGCCAGTTCGCCGCGTTCCAATTTTGCGGCGGCGGCGACATCGATCCGGCCGATCAGCTGCGCTTGGATCTTGCGCTTCGCATCGTCAACTTGGTCGCGAGCGATGGCGGCGCGCGCGGGTTCTTCGGCGATGGTGGCCTCGGCAATGGCGGCGCTGTCAGTGGCGCGTTTCAAGCGCATGCCATGCGCTTTTTCCAGCATATCACCCAACAAAGAGGCTACCAGCATACGCTGCTCGCTGATGGTGACCTGTTCGCTTTGCTGGTTCAGCAATTCGATGACAATGGCGCCGATGCCGCGCGCCAATTCTTTGGGATGGATTTTGGAGGCAAACGTAGTGTCTATCTTCTCCATCACCTTGGGCAGCAGCGCGTGGCGCAGCGCCTCGATGCGGTTTGGCGGCAAATAGGACGAAACAGCCGGATCGAATTCCGTGCTGGGTGCAGCATCATCCTTGGCGGTTGGCAAGGGCTCGATCACCGGTGCGGGCGGCGGCTGAATCTGCGGCGAGGCGGATTCCAGCACCGGCGCAGCCACAGGCGGCGCGGGCTTGGCGCCAAGCCGCGGTTTCAAGCGGGCGAGGGGATCAGCCTCGCGGTTGGTTTGATTCGGATCGGACATCGTTTATCGTACCTGTTCCATTTACAATCATGCTTTTTTTCCCAGCAAGCCCATC
>CANGQU010000036.1 GCA_947456345.1 Alphaproteobacteria bacterium
CACCATCAATGGTCAAAAAGTTACCATTGAACCTGGTGAGAATGCCCAGGCCTCACAACAAGCCTTGCGCGAAGTCGCATTCTATTATCAACAAAACAAACCTTCAGTTAGCTTTACCATGCCACAACCGCTATCGGCTTACATTGCTGGCGGCGCGGCGGTTGGACTTGTAACGCTGCCTGTTTTAGTAACTGCCGCCATGGCGCCGTTTATCGCCTATCGCCGTCAACGCCAGGCCGCGCTAGCATAAAACATTGCGCGTTTAGCATTTACACCCGCGCACCCGCCCTGCTACCTTGGCTGGATGTCCGCCCTTGCCAAAAATATTGACCCCCTGCCCGATTCATTAATCCATCGCCTGCCGAAAATTCGCGGGCGGTATAGCGAAAACGCGCTATTGTCTAAGGTTACTTGGTTCCAAGTCGGCGGCCCGGCGCAAATTCTGTTCAAACCCGCGGATTTACCCGATTTACAGCATTTCCTGCGCGAGCGGCCGCGCGATATCCCCCTTACTATTATCGGCGTCGGCTCCAACATTTTGGTGCGCGATTCCGGCGTGCGCGGCGTGGTCATCCGTTTGGGCCGCGAATTCGCATCCATCCAACCCCAGGGCAATTTTATTCATGCCGGGGCGGCGGCGTTGGATGTGAATGTGGCATTAACCGCGCAACAAGCCGGTTTGGGCGGCATGGAATTTTTATGCGGCATACCGGGCACCATCGGCGGCGCGTTGCGCATGAACGCCGGGGCCTATGGCCGCGAACTCCGCGATTGCTTGGTATCGGCCACCGCCCTGGACAGTTTTGGCAATTTGCACGACATGCCAAAGGATGTTTTGGGATTATCCTATCGCCATTCCGATGTGCCGCCGGATTGGATTTTTGTCGGCGCCAAGTTATTCGGCCTGGCCGATGACCCCGGAGCTATCGCCGCGCGGATGAAGGAAATCGCCACCAAGCGCGAGGCCACCCAACCCGTGCGCGCCAAAACCGGCGGCTCGACATTCGCCAATCCCGATGGGCACAAGGCGTGGGAATTGATCGACCGCGCCGGTTGCCGGGGGTTGCAAATCGGCGGGGCGCAAATATCGCCCAAACACACGAATTTTATGATCAATACGGGTAATGCGTCAGCGGCAGATTTGGAAAATCTGGGCGAAGAAGTGCGTCAGCGCGTCTTAGCCCAATCGGGCATCGAATTGCGCTGGGAAATTGAACGGATTGGTGAGCGGTGAGTAGTATTTTTTTGTCATCCCCGAAAATGCTTCAGCATTTGTCGGGGATCCATTTTAAAATACAAAAATGGACCCCCGCCTGCGCGGGGGTGACATGTGTTTGTGATTTAACTCGAGAATTGATAAAATGAAAAAAAACATTACAAAAAAAATCCTCGTCATCTACGGCGGTACATCATCGGAACGCGAGGTATCGCTAGTCAGCGGCAAGGCAGTGATCGCGGGTTTGGAGCAAGCCGGGTATGATGTAACCGGATTTGATTTAGGCACCGATATCGCGGCCTTGGTCGCTGCATTGAATCCCAAACCGGATGCGGTGTTCAATGCCCTGCACGGCCCGGGTGGCGAGGATGGCAGCATCCAGGGCCTGTTGGATTTATTGCACATCCCCTATACGCATTCCGGTGTGATGGCATCATCCTTGGCGATGGACAAAGTCGCGGCCAAAAAAATCATCGCCCAAGCAGGCGTCGCGGTGCCGCCGGGTGGCGTATTTCCAGTATCGGAAATTTTGGCGGGCGATGTCCTGCCCCGCCCCTATGTCGTGAAGCCCATTCGCGAGGGGTCGTCGGTCGGCGTCCGCATTATGCATGCGGGCGACAATAAACCGCCCATTGACCGCAGCAGCTGGAAATTTGGCGATCATGCAATTGTCGAAAAATTTATCCCTGGCCGTGAAATCACCGTGGCAATTATGGGTGACCGCGCCTTGGGCGTGACAGAAATCAAAACCGATTTGGCGTTTTACGATTATCAGGCAAAATACGCCAGCGGCGGATCGATCCATGTCTGCCCAGCCGAGATTCCAAAAGCCGCTTATGACCGCGCCTGTACGATGGCGCTATTGGCGCATCAGGCTTTGGGTTGCCGTGGGATCACCCGCTCCGATTTGCGTTATGACGATACCGCTGGCAAGGATGAATTATATTTGCTCGAGGTCAATACCCAACCCGGCATGACACCGACATCGTTGGTGCCGGAGCTGGCCGCGTATAACAAGATCACATTCCCCGAATTGGTATCCTGGATGGTGGAGCAAGCATCATGCGGCGGTTAAGCCCCGGCAATCAAAACCGTGGCAAGCTCGGCAGTCTGGCGATCGGACGGGCGCGGCGCGGGATTTGGCAGCGGCAAAAATGGCGTCTGATCGCCGGTTTTTTGTGCGCAGTCTATGCATTATGTATCGGGTATTTGGTTTATGACAGCGTCGCGCGTGGAGAGGTGCGCACCGCCCGCACCCTATTTTGGAACGGCGTGCTGGCGTTCAGCGAACGCCAAGGCCTAGTCGTCCAGGATGTGCTGGTCGACGGGCGGGGCCATACCGGCCGCGACGAGATTTGGCAGGCGCTGCAATTAGAACGCGGCACCCCCATTTTGGGAGTCGATCTGGACGCCGCCCAGGCCAATTTGCAAATCCTGCCCTGGGTGGCGATGGCCAAGATCGAACGCCGCTTGCCGGGCATGATTTACGTGCACCTGACCGAACGCGAACCCCAAGCAATTTGGCAATACAAAGGCGAATTGAACGTGATCGACGAAAATGGCGCGGTGATTTTAAACGCCGATCCCAAGCAATTCTCCGCCCTGCCCGTGGTTGTGGGCGCGGATGCGCCGGGTGCGGCGCGGATTTTATTGCAGCAATTGGCCGCACATAGCGAATTGCGCACAGCCGTGCAGTCCGCAGTCCGCATCGGCCAGCGGCGTTGGGATTTGCATTTGCAATCCGGCATGATCATCAAATTGCCAGAGGAAAATGCCGAGCTTGCTTTGGAGCGGTTGATGCAAATGCAAACCGCGCAACAAGCGCTACAGCAAAATTATACCGCCATCGATTTACGGCTCGAAGACCGGGTTTTTTTGCAAAAACCGGGTGAGCCAGCCCCAAGCACCGGCACCAAAGGCGAGCAAGGCGTTTGACGCCAGTGGAGAACCCACAAAAGTCAATTATTTTCCCCTTTACGCTATGCGCTATACGCTATACGCTTGGGTCATGCGTCAAATTTTCTTTTACCCCAAGGTTGCTTGATGGCTTCGCGCCTGCGCCGCAATCTGTTCGCGGCCCTGGATATCGGGTCGTCGAAAGTGTGCTGTTTTATCGGCCTGGCCGATGATAACGGCCGCTTGCGCATCGCCGGTATCGGCCACGTTATCGCGCAGGGCATGAAGGCGGGCAGCGTCGTCAATCTGGACGCGGTGGAAAATTCCGTGTTGAACGCCGTACACGCGGCCGAGCAAATGGCCGGCGAGACCATCCGCAGCGTTTATGTCAACGTATCCTGCGGGCAACCGCATTCGCTGCATCTGGATGTGGATTTGCCGATGCACGGCCAAGCCGTGCGCGATATCGACGTGCAAAAATTATTGGCCAAATCCCAAGACAGCTATGCGCAAATGACGCATACCCAAAACACCGCCAACGACAACGTGCTGGACCGGCACTTGTTGCACGCGATTCCAGTCGGCTATTCCCTGGACGGCAGCCGTGGCATCCGCGATCCGCGCGGCATGTTCGGCCAACAGCTGGGGGCCAGCGTGCATATGATCAGCGCGCAAAACGGCGCGTTGCGCAATTTGGGCCATGCGGTGCAGCGCGCGCATTTGGATGTCGATGACTTGGTCCTAACCCCTTATGCTTCTGGCCTGGCCTGTTTGGTCGAGGACGAGCTGGATCTGGGCTGTACCTTGATCGATCTGGGCGGCGGCACCACCAGCATCGGCGTATTTTTCGACGGCAATTTGCTGTTTTCGGATATCGTCCCCATCGGGGGACAGCATATCACCAACGACATCGCGCGTGGCTTGTCCACCCCGTTACAGCAAGCGGAGCGTTTAAAAACTCTGCATGGCAGCGCCCTTTATAGCCAGGCGGACGATGACGATCTGTTAAACGTGCCCCTGGTCGGCGAAGCGGATGACGAAGCTGCGCCCAACCATGTGCCGCGTGCGCAATTAAACCGCATCATTCAGCCCCGCGCCGAGGAGATTTTGGAAACCGTCCGCCAGCGTTTGGCCGAGGCGGGTGTGGATAAAATCGCCGGACAACGCGTCGTTCTGACCGGCGGGGGCAGCCAATTATCCAATATTCGCGAATTAGCGATGCAGGTTTTGCAGAAAAATGTCCGTTTGGGGCGTCCGATTCGCCTGGCCGGGCTGGCGGATGCGGCGGGCGGGCCAGCGTTTTCGGTTGCCGCCGGATTATTGCATTATGCTCTGCGCGGCCGCAACGAGGGGGGGGGAAGCAAATCATCCACAGGGAAAGCGGGCAATTGGCTGGGCCGCATGAAACAGTGGATGGACGAGATTTTATAACCGCTATATATTGGTTTCGATAACGGCTCCAACCACTAATTATGGATGCTGATACCATATATAGGTTTTAGCTTTTAGCTGTTAGTTCTTGGCGATCTTTTGTCCCTAAAAGCTAACAGCTAAAACCTAAAAGCTTATTTCCTCAAGGAGAAAGATCATGACCGTCAATCTGCGCGTACCCAAAGTTGAAAGCGAATTAAAGCCCCGGATCACGGTCATCGGGGTCGGCGGCGCGGGTGGGAATGCCGTCAACAACATGATCCGCTCGAATTTGCAGGGTGTGGAATTCGTGTGCGCCAATACCGATGCGCAATCCATCGCCCAAAGCGCGGCGGAGCGTAAAATCCAGCTGGGGACCAGCATCAACCGTGGCCTCGGCGCTGGCGCGAAACCCGAAGTCGGCAAAGCCGCCGCCGAAGAATCCATCGAACAAATCATGGAGCACATCCAAGGCAGCAACATGTGCTTTATCACCGCCGGTATGGGCGGCGGCACCGGTTCGGGCGCAGCGCCCGTTATCGCCCGCGCCAGCCGTGAAATGGGCATTTTAACCGTCGGCGTTGTTACCAAACCCTTCACCTTCGAGGGGGCGCACCGCGCGCGGATCGCCGAAAACTCCATCGAAGATTTGCAGCAATATGTCGACACCCTGATCGTCATTCCAAACCAAAATTTGTTCCGCATCGCCAATGAGCGCACCACCTTTGCCGACGCGTTCAAAATGGCGGATGATGTGTTGTATTCAGGCGTGCGCGGCGTGACCGATTTGATCACCATGCCCGGTTTGATCAATTTGGATTTCGCCGATATTCAAACCGTCATGGCCGAAATGGGCAAGGCGATGATGGGCACCGGCGAAGCCGAAGGCGAGCGCCGCGCGTTGGATGCCGCCGAGGCCGCGATCAACAACCCGCTATTGGATGATATCAGCATGAAAGGCGCGCGCGCCGTGCTGATCAACGTCACTGGCGGTCTGGATATGACCCTATTCGAAGTAGACGAAGCTGCCAACCGTATCAGAAGCGAAGTCGATCCCGACGCCAACATCATTTTCGGCGCCTTCTTTGACGAGAAACTGGCCGGCCGGATGCGTATTTCCATCGTTGCCGCCGGTATGGATGCAGCCGCTATGCGCGCCAGCAACGAACAACGCCAAATGGGATTGTCCTCGCCGTTCGGCGGCGGTTTGCGCCCACAAAAAATCGTCCCCCACGCCGATATTATCGCCAGCGCCCGCCGTCCGGTGAACGCGCCATCTTCTCCGCCAAGCTCTTATGCCAGCTCGCTATCGCATATCAGCAAACCGGAATCGCGGATGGAATCGTCAAAACCGGCCTCAGAATCCGTAACCAAGCCGGAACATTTTGTTGCCCCTAAACCGGCCGCCGTGGATAGCGTGAATGACAGCATCACCGTCATCGACCGGATCGTCAGCGGACAAAGCACCGGCCCGGCACCAGCCAGCAACGAATCCGCCCCCATGGCCGAGGCAGCGCCAGCGCCGCAATCGGCACCGCAAAGCGTGCGCGTGAATTTACAACAAGCCCGCCCGGTCGAGCGCGCCATGCAGCAAACCGCACCAAGCACCAGCGCTTATGCCAACCAGAAACCGGCAGCTGCGGCCACCAGCTATCGCGGCGGCAATGTTGAATCGAGTAACAACGATAGCAGCAATCTGGCCAGTTCCGAACAGCGCGCGCAACGCCGGGGTCCAGGCTTGTTCGAGCGGATGATGGGCGGCGTGTTGGGCGCGAAAAACGAAAACGGCCCAACGTCTGAACGCCAAGAGCCAACGTTGTTGCAAACACCCGCAACGCCGCAGCCAGCCAGCAAATTGGAAAAACCAACCCCCGAGGCTCAGGCCGATTTGCTCAAAGACGCCAGCAACGACGATCTGTTGGATATTCCGGCGTTTTTGCGCCGTGGCCAATAGACTGGTTAAACCCTAAACGCTCGTCGACGAGTAATGTCGAAAGCCAAGCTGACATTAACAACTTGGCCGTTGTTGATTGTAGAATTTTGAAGAATCTTGCGACTATGTTCAAGCATAGTTGATAGGACGTTATAAACTGCTTCAGCCCTACAATCTTGGATTATAGGTGGTAAAATACCAAAACCTGCACAAGGCATGTACAGGATATGCATGCTGCTGATTATAACACACTTCTGCTCTTAGGCTTTGGCAGCGCGCGCCAGGTAAATCATCTAGCCCAAAGTCTTGATAGGATATTCCATTTATTGTTTTAGGGTTTAAATCCCTAAAAATTATTCCAGGCTGCGGCTTAAAAAAGATTCGCGTTTCTTTGGTTACATGGCCGCCAGAAAAACTTAAGCGGCTTTTTTATCCGCTTGATTGTTCATTTGCAGTGACTGCACCTGATCACGCAATTCGGACACTTGCATCACCAATTCGGCG
>CANGQU010000037.1 GCA_947456345.1 Alphaproteobacteria bacterium
GTGGATCGACCATCCCGCCCGCCCAAAGACGCAAGCTGGGCAATGCCTCGCGGTGACCCATAATGTCATGGGCGATCCCGTTTTGACTCAGATGCTGGGCGATACCGGCGCATAACTGCCGAGCTTTTTCCCCAAACACGGTTTTAGGTTGCAGGGTAATGGCGGTCATGGAGCGGGCCTTGGCATCCCGGACCATAAATTCCGCCCAGGCCGAAGCGTCAATCCAAGCCGTGACCAACGCCAGGCTGCGGCGGCTGCGCGCCTGCATTTCGGCCAAGCCGCCATTTCCTTTGATCCAGCGTAACGCGTCGATGCAATCCTCGATACATAGCAAGGATGGGGTGTTGATGGTGTGACCGGCCGCAAATTCCGGATTTAACTTTTTATCCTTTAACAGCCGGAATAACCGGGGCATCGGCCAAGGTGGGGTATAGGATTCCAAGCGTGCCACCGCCCGCGGGCTTAGGACAATCATGCCATGCGCCGCCTCGCCGCCCAGCACTTTTTGCCAGGAATAAGTGGTCACATCCAATTTATCCCAGGGCAAATCATAGGCAAACGCGGCCGAAGTCGCATCGCAAATCGTCAACCCCGCCCGGTCGGCATGTATCCAATCGCCATCTGGAACGCAGACGCCGGTGGTGGTGCCGTTCCAACAAAAAACGATATCGCGCGCGGGATCGGCCCGGGTCAAATCCGGCAAGCAGCCCGGCTGTGCGGACAAAACCCGGCAATCGGCCAAGCACAATTCCTGTTCGATATCGTGCTGCCACAATTCGCCAAACCGGTCAAAGACCACCACATCCACCCCGCGCGGCCCCAAAAGCGACCACATCGCCATTTCCATCGCCCCCGTATCCGAACCCGGGGTAATAATCACCGCATAATCATCGGGTATGCTCAGGATCGAGCGCGTTAAAGCAATTAATTCATTGTTTTTTGCCAAGGCCTCGGGTGAGCGGTGGGAGCGGCCCAGTAAAGCGCCGGATAGCGCGGCTGGTGTCCAGCCCGGGCGTTTACGGGAGGGGCCGGAGCCGAATAAATTGGAACGGGGTTTAGGCAAGGTCATGGCATATAACTATGCCAATCACCCGTGACTGCCCAGTATTAAATGCATTGACTTTTTTTTCTTTTAGGGATAAATCACCTTAGTTTTTGTTATTGGAGATCAAAATGGCTTTGCAATCTTTAGGTTTTGACGCGCTATTGGTGGAAGCTGCCCGCCTGGCAAGCTTGCAGGATGCGGAGCGCGATCCAATGGTGGAGGCAGATTATAAGGCCCTTAAAAATCGTATCACGAAATACAATACAAACTTTAGTCTTGGCCTAGATTTCACCAATGACGATTGCCTGGCCCAAAGCATCCAACTTTGCCGCGCCTTTTCGCAAAAATGGAATGACGAGTGCAAAATCCCGGAATCGCGGCAGACCGATATGGGCAGAAAATTTGCGTTTCTCGCCCCAACTGTACCAAATGAAGAGTTTGGAATTGTATACGCCGAAGAATTGGTTGAATCTGTTTTGGGCAAGGGCCAAGATGGTAAAATTGCCGATAAATTGCGCGAAGGGTTGATGACGCTAGCAGATCCAGAATATCTGGCCCGATTGCACGAAAAAACCCGCCATCGTCTGACCAGCTCGGACAGAGAAAAGGAGCTGGCAGAAGCACAATTAAATACATTACAGGCGCAAAACACCATCGGGCAAAGCCTGATTCGCTTTATCAATTGGGGGCCGAGCAAATTATGGGCCTGTTTACAAGCCCGCCCTATACCTCGCATGCCAGTAAAATCGCCAAGGCTAAAGAAAACTTGCAGGAATGGAAGAGCACTGTCGCCCGTACCAGCACATTAGAAGAAAAAATCGCTAAAAAACGCGGCGTTGAACATGTGTCTAAAATCCGTCTCTTGGCGGGAAGTAGCGCACCCGTCACCCCCAAAAACCCTGGGCTGAGCGCGACGACGTGGCGATTTGCTAGCATAGCCGCAAGCTTCATGGCGGTAGCGGCGGTGGCGGTTGGTTATAAATTCCGCAAGCCGATTGGCGAATTGTTGTCTCGACCATCGAATAGCTCGGCTGCGGTCAGTACTACGGTGCCAGCAGCTAAACCGAAAGCCCAAGCCCCGACAAATTCCGAAAAAAATTCTGTTCCTCCCACTTCGACATCATTTGGGCAAGCCCCTGGTGGCAGCTACAACCCAACAGTTACAACACCACCTGCGGCTCTTCGCAGTTTTGGGAGTGGCAATAGCCCGCAAACTAGGCCAACGGCTGAACGCGGTTCTAAATAATTGCAAAAATAGCCTCGACCTCGACCGGGACACCCAGCGGTAGGGCATTTACGCCAACGGCGGCCCGGGCGTGGATACCGGCTTCGCCCAAAATCTCGCCGATAAAATTGGAGGCGCCGTTGATCACCTTGGGCTGGTCGGTGAAATCATCGGTGCAATTCACAAAGCCGGTCAATTTCACGCAGCGTTGCAAACGTGACCAGTCGCCACCTAGCGCGGCGTTCAATTGCGCCAGAACATTGATGGCGCATAATTTCGCAGCATCCTGCGCGGTTGTGATATCGATTTCGCGGCCGACCTTGCCCGTATGCGCAACCTGACCATTTTGCATCGGCAGTTGCCCCGACACATAAATCAAATTACCCGCAGCGACATACCCGACATAGGAGGCAATCGGCGTGGGTGGCGTGGGTAATACAATCCCAGCCTGGGTTAAACGCGCCGCAATGGGGTGAAGGTCGGATTTGTTTTGTGCCATGGCCATGGTAATTTCCTGGGTGAATGCTCTGCCATTTAAACAAAAAAATTGGGGATAGAGCAAGCTCTAACCCCAAGTTAGGAGGCAGGGTAAAATCGACGCTACGCCAAAGGAATACCCTTCCCAAAGCGCGGCGCATAAAGAGGAACAGAGGAAGTGGAGGAAACAAAAATCGATGGTTGGGCAAAACGGCCTGTAAGGGAATTCTGAGTAATGCGAACCGAAAACAGCAAAGGCGTCTTCCTTGGTTGGCTATTTATCTAAGTTCAGGGTAAAGCCGAAAACAGATAAACGTTACAGAAAAGAAACTAAAACCAGCTAAATTTTGTTTGCTGTGTTTTGCAAACCACAATTAGTAGCATTAGCTTCTATGGATTGATTCGTAACAACTGAGCATGCCAATGTATAGAGATATCTTTGTTTCGGTTGCGTGTTTCTGGGGATAATTATCTACCATAATACGCCTTTCGCTTTTGCAGCTCGGCGCGATATAGATGGACTTGGCCGCTATAGTTGGGCAATAGCAAAGCAAGTGAATGTTTTTTAATTTAGCATTGGGATATGTGCATGCATCTGCTGACCAAAATTTATACCAAATTATTCGGCGACCTGGTGGGGCGCGATGAATTCGGCAATGAATATTATGTTTTGAAAAAACCGATTGCCAGTTTACGGCAAAAACGCTGGGTGCTGTATACGGGCACCGTCGAAGCGACGCGGGTGCCCCCAGATTGGCATGGCTGGCTGCATCATAGCAGCAATTTAATCCCACAAAGCGGCGGCTTGCCGACCAAACAAAAATGGGTCCAGCCGCACCACGCCAACCAGACCGGCACGGCCCACGCATACTTACCACCCGGCCACGCTTTGGCCCAGGGTAAACGCGCCAAAGCTACTGGCGATTATCAGGCGTGGGAACCGAAATAAACGGTTGATTATTTGCTTGACCAAAACCAGGCAATCGGCAAAGAATGCCGCCGCACATCAAGGGGATTCCATGCACCGCAATCATATCGAAGCAGTTTTAGGCGCCGTCGTTCTTGCCATTGCCGCAATCTTTCTCTGGTTCGCCTATTCCGTCGCCGATATCAAAACCAATAGCGGTTATCCGATCACGGCGCGTTTTGACAAAGTTGGCGGATTAAAAACCGGCTCGGATGTGCGTCTAAGCGGCATCAAGGTCGGCACGGTCACCAGCATGTCGTTGGATCCCAAAACCTACCAGGCGCAGGTGGAAATAAGCCTACGCAATGATTTGCAATTGCCTGCCGATACGGTTGCAGAAATTTCCAGCGAAGGCCTACTGGGCGGGAATTTTTTATCCCTCGTTCCCGGCAGCGAAGAAACCATGATCCCATCCGGTGGCAACATCAAATACACCCAAAGCCCGGTCGATTTGGTGCAATTGCTGGGCCGGTTTATATTCAGCGGCGCGGATAAAAAATCCGAAAACGCACCGCAAGCTTCGCCTGCGGCTGCGAACTAGATTACGCCCATGACCGAATCCGCCCGCCAGCAACAATGGCTGGCCAGGCTGGAACCGGATTTGCGCGATCTGGGCCAGCAAATAATCGCCATGCGCGAGCGTGGTTTGCGCTTATCGCAAAAACAGGATCAAAGCCCCGTTACCGACGCCGATCACATGGCCGATCGGGAATTGCAAAAAATTTTACAAGCAACCCATCCGTTTCCGGTGATTAGCGAAGAAAGCTATGTGCCGGAAAAAACCCTGCCAGACACATATTGGTGCGTGGATCCGATCGACAGCACCAAAAATTTTATCAGCGGCGGGGATGCGTTTTCGATCAATATCGCGTTGATAGAAAATTCAAAACCAATCTTCGGGATTTTATTTTTCCCGGGCCAGAGCTTGCTGGCCGCAGGTGGCAGGGATTTGGCGGCAAGACAAATAGATGGCAAAGGCCAGCTGCGCGAGCTTAAGGCCAGCCAGGTCGCAACCGATAATTTGCGCCTGGTTGTATCATCGCCTGGCCAGGGACGGATGGAACGGCTAGCGCCCTATTTGCCGGGCGATCACAAGATTGCTGTGACCAAGCGCATGGATGGGGCGGGAAAATTTCTGCACATCGCTTCGGGCGAAGCGGATTTATATCCCCGTCTAACGCATTTGTGCGAATGGGATTTAGCGGCAGGCCAGGCGATTATCGAAGCTGCGGGCGGAACCGTTACCACAACCGCCGGCACATCCATAAATTACGGGCAGCGTTTGGATTTACGCTGCCCGCATTTTTTAGCTTGGGGAAAAAAATCTTAAGCCGCTTTGGAGAAAGCGGATTTTTTGGATTTGGCTTTGGCACGCTTTAACACCTCGGCGGCCAGGGCGTCGATTTCCTTGGCAGCGTCGGAATAAGGTTCGGTTTCGACAACCCCCATCCCCTCCGCCAGGCTGGATTGAAACGCCACACGGCTGCCAATCGTTTGCTCGGACACTTCTGCACCCAGTAACTGCGCCTCTTCGATCATTTTGCTGGCCAGCTTGGTGCGCATGTTGATGCGATTCATGACCAATAACGCCGGTACTTTTTCGCGGAAACAGAATTGCAATGTCGGCTTGGTTGCCCAGACGTCCATAGGGCTAGCTTGTAATGGGATCACACAAATATCCGAGCTGCGGACAGCAATGCACACCTCGGCTTCGGCGCGGGGGGGGCTGTCGACAATGATGATGTCGAAACC
Source organism: Alphaproteobacteria bacterium (assembly GCA_947456345.1). Classification (GTDB taxonomy): domain Bacteria; phylum Pseudomonadota; class Alphaproteobacteria; order SHNJ01; family SHNJ01; genus CANGQU01. The sequence continues at coordinate 5,467 of CANGQU010000037.1, forward strand.
AAATTGCTGCAAGCGCGACAATTCACCCACCATGCGCCAACCGGTGATAGATACTACCTCTGGCCCTTCATACGCTTCGGCCAAAGCCTTGGCGCGCACATGGCTCCAGGCATTGGCGCTGCCTTGGGGGTCGATATCGATCAGCGCTACTTTGTGGCCTTGTTTTTGCCACGCCACTGCTAATTGCAGCGCCATGGTGGTTTTTCCGGCGCCGCCTTTTTGTTGCGCGACGGTGACAATAATCGGTTGCTTTTGGTTATCGTTACGCATTACAAGCCCCTTGAGTGAAAAAAGAAGATGAAAGACCAAAGAAGGACAAAATATAGTATCGACAAAAAGCAAATTACTACATCTGGGGTTATGAAAACAATAAAATAACCGCAAATTCTCAATCGGGGATATCTTTGACTGTAATTATGCCAACCACTCTGCCCGTGATTCATGATGTTGCTTTGGCGGCAGCGCAATTGCGTGCGGGCGCGTTGATCGCCGTTCCAACAGAAACGGTCTATGGCCTGGCCGGGAATGCGCTAGACGACCACACAGTTGCAAAAATTTATGCGGCTAAAAACCGTCCGGATTTCAACCCGCTGATCGTGCATGTGCCGGATTTGCGTGCCGCTATGGAATATGCGGAATTTTCCCCAGCAGCGATTAAACTGGCGGAAAAATTCTGGCCCGGCCCATTGACGATGGTCCTGCCGCAACGGCAGCCAAATAAACTTAGCCGCCTTGTGACCGCTAATTTACCGACCGTAGCCATCCGCATACCCGCGCATCCCAAAATGCAGCAATTATTATCCGCCCTGCCCTTTCCCTTGGCCGCGCCCAGCGCCAATCCGTCGGGGATGATCAGCCCCACCTTGCCAGAGCATGTGCAGCGGTATTTCACCGCCGATCAAGTCAGCGGCGTGTTGGATGGGGGGCCTTGTGTGCACGGCCTGGAGTCAACGATCATCGATCTATCCACCGATCAGCCGATGTTGCTGCGGCAAGGGGCAGTGGCCAGCGCGGAGTTGGCCGCGCATCTGCCGGGCCTGCGCGAGGCGGTCAAGGGCGCGGCTGTCACCGCCCCCGGCATGCTTAGCCGTCATTATGCGCCCGCTATCCCGCTTCGCCTGGGCTGCGACAACCCCCGGGCGGGCGAAGCGCTGTTGGCGTTCGGCCCAAACCCGCCCAGCGGCTTTGCCACCATTTGCAATCTTAGCGTCACGGGCGATATTGTCGAAGCAGCAGCGAATTTGTACCGCCAGATGCATATTTTGGACCGCGCGGATTTATATGTGGGCA
>CANGQU010000038.1 GCA_947456345.1 Alphaproteobacteria bacterium
AAAATTTTTAAGTGCAGGAAAAAACTATGAGTTATTTGGGTGCGTGGAGCATTAAGGGCGTCGATGAAAACGCCAAAGCCTTGGCCAAACGTTCGGCCGCCGAAGCCGGGATCACCATGGGCGCTTGGCTGGATGCGGCGATTTTGCGCATCGCGCAAAAACAGAATGTGATCACCAGCGCCCCCGCTATTGCCGCCGCAACCGATAGCGACGGCCCAAGCACCGGTAACACCACCGCCCTTGTCCCCACCACCGACGCGGCCGCGAACACCCAGAAAATTTTCGGCACCACTATTCATTTGGGCAATCAGCCAATTTCTGCGCCCGTCGCCGCCTTGCAACAAGATTTGCGCCAGGTTGAAAGCCGCCTGGCCGAGGATTTGCAATCCCTGGCCGAGCGCGTGGAATTGTTGGAACAAATCGCGCCTGCCTTGCCGCAACCAGCGCCCACAACTGTGGTCGAGGATTATGTCCTCTCCCTCTCCCAAGCCAGCTATACGCCGCCCGGGGCCGAGTCTGCCGCTTGGGCCGGAATTCCCGTCCCCGCCGCCAAACCCGCAGCGTCACCATCTACTAGCATTAATTACTGGGACTTCACCATTCGGGTCGGGATCATGCTGACGCTCGGCGTGATCGCCTATTTATTGGGCCAGCGCATGGGCGTGGATTTATCCTATCCGCTTTAGGTGTTGTTGTTATCGGAATCCAAACACACCGACTAAACCCCGCTTACGCGAATCGCTTTTATTTTGCCGCCGCGCCATGCCGCCAGCCGCGCGCCGATCTGCGCTTGGGCGGCACGGTTGGCGCATAACACAAAATGCGTGCTGCCGCTACCGCTTAGGCCATATAATACAACCGCGTTATGCTCCCGCCCCAATAATTCTGGCCAATCCGGCCAATCGGCATAGGTGGATTGCAGGGCCGGGGCAAAATCATTTTGCGCATCTTGCAATGCGCGCAAACCCACCACATCCCAATTCCTTTGGGACGACCAGGCGGGTAGGGGTGCATAGGTCTTGACCATCGAGAAAGCAGATTTGGTCTCAACCTTGGAATCGGGCAGCAACAGCCAGCCATATAAATCCGGCAGCCGCGTCAAACGAATAATCTCCGCGCCGATACCTTGCGCGACCAAAGCCGCGCTGTGAGAACACATCGGCCCATCCGCCCCGGCGGCTTGGGCGATTTTATGCCAATCGAATCCGGCGGGCGCGGTGCCATAGGCGTTTAAAAACCGCAGCAACGCGCCCGCATCGGCCGCACCCCCGCCAACCCCGCCCTGGGGCGGTAAAAATTTATGCAAGGTAATTTGCAGCCCGCCAATTTTACCGCCCGCCTGGCGATAAGCGGTAAGAGTGCGCCACAAACTATTTTCCTCGGGCGGTAAATCCCGCAAGGCTGGGGCATATGGACCGGTGATGCTCAATGTGTCTTGTGCGGCGGGTGCAATTTCCAGCCAATCGCCATAATCGGCGAAACCCACCAGCGAGCATAAATCATGATACCCATCCGCCCGCTTGCCGGTAATGCGCAAGGCCAAATTTATTTTCGCCGGGGCAAAGATGGTGATCATGGTGTTCGGTTGAGGATTATCGGTTATTAGTTATTGTCATCCCCGAAAATGCGGTTTGCCTCGCCGAAGGGCAGCGAAGGCGGCAGCATTTGTCGGGGATCCATTTTAAAATGGACCCCGGCCTGCGCCGGGGTGACAAGTGTCTATAAATAAATTCGAATGACAAAGTATAACTGGCAACACAAGCACAGCAAAGTAGCCTAATTCACAGGTGGGGTGGCATCCGTGCTTGGCGCTGTGGTTTCAACCTTGGCGCCCAAACCATGCTGCATCTTTTCGGTCAATTTCGGCCCCAATTCCGCGCCCGGATCGAAACCCAGCGCCCGTTGCCATTGCTGGCGGGCTTGTTCGCGCGCGCCGGTCTGCCACAACGCATCGCCATAATGATCCAATAATTGCGGATCGAATGGCCGGATTTGCACCGCACGCTGCAAATAGGTCAGCGCCTCGGCATATTGGCCGGACATGTAATACGCCCAGCCCAAGGAATCGATGATAAACGCATCTTCGGGGGCCAGCGCCACGGCACGTTGCAGCATTGCCAAAGCCTCGGGCAGGTTTTTGCGCTGCTCCACCCAGCTATAGGCCAGATAGTTCAACACATAAGGCTGATCGGGCGACAAGCGCAGCGCGGTTTGAAAATCCTTTTCCGCACTCGGCCATAATTTGGCTTGTTCAAACGCCACGCCACGCGCGTAAAATAGCGGCCAATCCTTGGCGGCATAGGGTTCGGGGACCAGTGCTATTGCCTCGCTATAGGCTTCGATAGCGGCGGCAAAATCCTTGGCGCTGCGATACAAATCGCCCAGCATGATGATGGGCTCGCTGCGGCTGGGCTGGGATTTGCGCATGCCTTCTAAAAGCGCGATGGCTTGTTGGTCTTGCTCCAGCTTGTCCCAATTCCTGGCCAGGCGCAAAGCGGCGGTCCAACCAAAATCGGGATGATCGCGCAAGCTGTCGTAAATGGCGGCGGCTTTGTCGTATTGCTCGTAATCTTCGTATAATTCCGCCGTCAGCAAGCGGTTAAAGGCGAAATCCGGCTGCATGTAAGTGGCCAGGCGGGCATAGATCAACGCCAGCTCGTTGCTTTGCTGCCCTTCAAAAGATGTCGCTAAATCAAACAGCACCTGGGCGATGCCGTCTTGCAGGGTGCGGATATTGGCGGGCGCGGTCAGGCCGCGCGTCTGGACGCGGGCGATAGCGTTATCCAGCACATAATTATTCGGGCTGCGTTGGACAAAAGCTTGGTACAAGCCCAAGGCCGCGTCGAACTCGCCCCGGCGTTCCAGCAATTGCCCGGTGTTGATCACCAAACGCAGCGGCAACACGCTAAAACGCGCATTGGCAAGGGTGTAAAATTCCTGCGCGCGCTCGAAATCGCGGGCGTATTCGCTCATCAACGCGGCGTGCAGCAAAACGATACCACCTGCGGTCGGATGCGCCAAAATCGGTTGCAAGCGGATAAGGGCCGCATCCAACCCGCTTTCTGCCACATCCAACCACGCCAACAGCAACGGCACGGTTAGCTGATTGGTTTTAACGACAGTGAGTTGGTTGGCGGCACTACGCGCTTCGGCCCAATTTTCATGTTTGGCGGCGGCCAAAAACCGCACCAGATTCGGCAACAGCGATTGTGGTTTGTTATTGGCCCATTTTTGGCATAGCGGCAACGCCTGATCGATCTCGCCCGACAACAATAGCAATACGGCGGCGCGTTCGATCAACGCGGGATTTTCCGGATCGCGGGCCAGGGTCTCGTTCAAAAATCGGGCGGCCTGGCCGAAATCGCCGGATTGCAACGCCGCGCGGCTGGCCAGATAATTTCCGGCCGTGCCATCGGGTGCGGGGTTGGCCTCGGGCGCTGTGGGATTTTCGGGCGCGGAGGTGATCAGCCGCGCTTCTTGTTTGACCGACATTTCGGCAGCGGTGGTGTCATCGGCACCATCATTGGTGGCGCAGGCAATCAGACCAAAGCACAGAAAAATCGCGCACAGGCGGGACAAAGTCAAATTCATGAAACACCGCAAGATAAGGGGATAGGGGGTAGGGTATAAACATACCATACCTGTGCCCTATAACCTATAACCTATAACCTTTTCTAGAGTCCGCTGTAATTCGGGCCGCCACCACCCTCGGGTGCGACCCATTCGATGTTTTGCGTGGGGTCTTTGATATCGCAGGTCTTGCAATGCACGCAGTTTTGCGCATTGATTTGCAACCGCTGCGTTGTGCCCGCACCGATAATTTCATATACCCCCGCCGGGCAATACCGGGTTTCGGGGCTGGCATATTCTGCGGCATTAACCGCAATCGCCCGTAGCGGATCGGTCAGGCGCAAATGCGCGGGCTGATCTTCGCGGTGATTGGTGTTGGATAAATACACCGATGACAGCCGATCAAACGTCAATACGCCATCCGGTTTGGGATAGGCAATGGGCGTAAAATTTTTGACTGGGCGTAAACTGGCATGATCGGCATGGTGACGCAACGTCCAGGGCGCGCGGCCCCGGAACACATAGGTGTCCAACGCCGCCAAGCCCAGCCCCGCCCACAAGCCCAAGCGAAAACCGGGGCGGATATTGCGTACGCGGTATAATTCGTCCCCCACCCACGAGGCGCGCAAAGTTTTTTCATAGGCAAAAACCTCGGCGTAGGGATCGGGCGATTGTAATTGGGTAAATACTGCCTCGGCGGCGAGCATGGCGGAATACATGGCCGTGTGCGTGCCCTTGATTTTCGGCACGTTCATAAACCCAGCGGCGCAGCCGATCAACACCCCGCCCGGATACGATAATTTGGGCAGGCTTTGCCACCCGCCTTCATTCAAGGCGCGTGCGCCATAGGCGATGCGCTTGCCGCCCGCGAAAATCGGCGCGATTTTGGGATGGGTTTTAAAACGCTGAAATTCTTCGAAGGGTGATAAATACGGATTGGCGTAATCAAGCCCGGTGACGAAGCCAACCGCGACCTTGCCGTCATCCAGATGATACAAAAAAGATCCGCCATAGGTTTGTGTATCCAGCGGCCAGCCGATAGAATGAATGATATGCCCCGGCTTGCTCTGCGCGGGGTCGATTTGCCACAATTCCTTGATGCCAAGACCATAGGTTTGCGGGCTTTGGCCAGCGCGCAAATCGTAACGCGCGATGACTTGCTTGCTTAATTGCCCATGGCACCCCTCGGCCAGCAGCAATTGGGTGCAACGAATCGGCAAGCCGGGTTGATATTGATCGCTATGGCTGCCGTCATGGCTGATGCCCATGTCGCCCGTGATTACACCGACCACGCGGTTGTGCTCGTACCATAATTGGGCGGCGGGAAATCCTGTGAAAATATCTACGCCCAGCGCCTGTGCCTGTGTCCCCAGCCAGGCGGTAAAATCGCTCAGGCTGATAATGTAATTGCCCGCATTATGCATCGCCGGTGGTGTAGGCAAGCGCCAGGCGCGGTTTTTGGTTAGGAATAAAAATTCATCGCTGACGGCTTTGGTGTGTAACGGCGCGCCGCGCTCTTGCCAATCGGGCAGTAATTCGTCCAAAGCGCGGGTTTCCAACACACAGCCGGATAAAATATGCGCGCCCACGGCGGCGCCTTTTTCCAATACCGCGACCGATATTTCCCGGCCCGCTTGTTGCGCCAATTGTTTGAGGCGAATCGCCGCGCTTAGGCCCGCTGGGCCTGCGCCAATAATCAGCACATCAAAACGCATTTCATCAGACATGGGCCAAGGGTAAAGCGGAAAGCGTATAGCGTAAAGGGGGTAAGCAGTAAAAAGTAAACAGTAAGCAGAAAAAATACCCAATCCTTACCGCTTACTGCTTTCTGCTTACTATTTTCTTTACGCTATACGCTATACGCTATACGCTAACCCTATGCGGCAAAAAAATAGCGATATCATCATTCTCGGCGCTGGGCTTGTAGGCGCGGCGTTGGCCCTGCGCTTGGCGCAGGACGGTTTGCAGGTGACGGTATTCGACCGCCAGGATTTGTCGGCCAAGCCGCCCAACGATCACCGCACCACCGCCATTTCCTATGGCAGCAGCCAGATCTTGGCCGGGGTTGGGGTGTGGCAAAAATTATTACCCAAGGCGCAGCCTATCCGCGCCATTCAAATTTTGGACGCCACCACTCGGCTTGATTTCGATCACCGCCTGGTGCGGGCGGAGCCGATGGGTCATATCATCGAAAATGCCGCTTTGCGCCTGGAATTGCGCCTGGCCATGGCGTCCCAGAAAAATTTGCAATTGATTTCCCCTATCACCCTCCAAGACCTCAAGGCGGATGCGGGCGAGATCACTGCCACCAGCGGCGGCAAGTCGTGGCGCGCTGCCGCAGCCGTGATTGCCGATGGGCGGCAATCCGTGTGGCGCGACAAATTGGGCCTGAGCGTGCGGCGGCATGACTATGGCCAGACGGCGGTGATCGCGAATGTCACGCATGCTTTGCCGCATGATGATACGGCGTTTGAATGTTTTTTGCCTGCTGGCCCCTTGGCCTTATTGCCGATGCCGGATTGGCGCGGACGGCCGCAATCATCTTTGGTGTGGACGGAGCCAAAAAATCGCGCGCAAGCTTTGCAGGCGCTGGCCGCAGATGAATTCTGCGCCTTGCTGCAAGAACGTTTCGGCGATCATTTGGGCTCGTTCGCCATCTCCGGCCCGCGCCAGGCTTACCCGTTGGATATAGTGTATGCAACACCGGTTTACGCCGCACGGGCGGTTGTAATCGGCGATGCGGCGCATGGCATTCACCCCATCGCCGGGCAAGGTTTGAATTTGGGTTTGCGCGATGTCGCGCTATTGGCCGATCTATTCGCGCAGCAAGCAGCGCGCGGTATGGATTTGGGCAGCCCGTTGCTATTGGCGGATTATGCCCGCCGCCGCAGTTTTGATACCGTTTCGATGCAGGCGGCCACGCATGGCTTGAATTGGCTGTTCGGGCAAAAAGCGGTACCGATTACCTCGGCCCGCCGCTTGGGCCTGCGCTTGGTCGATGCGATTCCGGGGTTGAAGCCCGCTTTTATCAAACGCGCCATGGGCGATTTTTAGGAGCATA
>CANGQU010000039.1 GCA_947456345.1 Alphaproteobacteria bacterium
AAAGGTGCTGGTGCTGGATTGACCAACAGAGACCGTGCCCTGTCCGCCAGTGGCCACCTCGGCACCTGCGTTCAGGGTCAAGCTGACATAGGTGTTGTCACCTGATTGGCCAGTGGTTAACCTAATCGCCGTACCGGAAATAAGGCTGTTGCCGCTAACCAAATTCGCGCCTAAGCTGCCGGTTAGGGTTACGCCGTTAGCGGTGGCCGATACACTGAAACCACCGCTGGCGTTAGAGTTCGCGCCAATGCTAAATTGCACTACCCCGCTGTTGGCGGTGTTGGCAAAAGTCTGACCACCAAAGGCAATATCCAGCCAGTTCGAACTATTGGCACCGCCAAAATATCCGCTGCTTGCGCCAGCGCCAGTAATCGAATAGCTCATATTAGCATTGATGATGGCGTTGTTGTTGAACGTGGTGTTAGCGGCCAAACGATCAATCTCGTCGACCATGGCTTGGTATTCAGTATCCAACATACCGCGTTCGGTGGATGACAATTGCGAAGAACCAGCTTGGGAAGCCAAGGCCTTTAATCGTACCAGAATATCGTACACGCGTGCCATACCGCCTTCGGCGATTTGGAACACGGCGATACCTTGTTGGGCGTTGGTGGAAACGGTGCGCAACGAAGACAATTCAGCGCGCAAACGCGAACCGATAGCCATGGATGCGGCATCGTCACGGGCGGTTTCAACGCGCGAACCGGAAGCCAATTTACGCAAAGATGTGGTCATCTCGCGATCGGCCATTTGCAGAGCGCGATTGGCGATGGATGCGGCACCGTTGGATACGATATTGAGAGGCATAGTCAACTCCTACGTGGAAAAATTCAGCAAACGGGCATCATGCCCAATATTGAATATACACTTAACTTCCTAAAATACCATTAACACAACCAGTTTATTTTCCGGCGGCCATTTTAGCGGCCGCCGGATTTAAATTAAACTTAGCCTTGGAACAAGCGCAGCAAGTTTTGCGGCACTTTGTTCGCTTCGGCCAACATCGAGACACCGGCTTGGACCAGAATCTGTTTGCTGGTAAAGGTTGCCATCTCGGCGGCGATGTCCAGATCCAGATAAGCGGACCGGGCGGCCTCGATGTTTTCCAAGATGGTGTTAATGTTGTTCTGCGCCGATTCCAGGCGGTTTTGTACCGCACCGACTTCGGAGCGGGCGTTCAACAGCACGTTGATCGCTTCGGTTACGGCGGCGGATGCGCCGTCTGAACGCGATACGGTGGTAATGTTGCTGGCATTGATGCCCAAGCTACGGCTGTTGATGCCGCGCACCCGCAAGCTGATTTCGTCGTTGGCCGAAATCCCGCTGGTGCCAACCTTGAAGGCAAAGGTCGTGGTGCTGCTGCCCGAGGTTGTAGCGCGGCCGCGCTGCGATCCGGTGGTAAAATCGACACCGTTGTTGAAGGTGATGTTGATATAAGAGTTTTGGAAAGTCGGATCGGCCTGGGTTGCGGCATTACCGGTCAGGCGGATGGCAGTTCCAGTTGTCAATACGCCGTTGGTTAGCAAATTCGCGGCGATCGATCCGGTCAGGGACGCGCCGTTGGCTTGCGATGCGCTAAAGTTCACGCCGCCTGCAGCGATAGAGGCCGCATCGATGGTCCATTGGTTGGTGTTACCGCCACCGATACCGATATCCAGAACGCTGCTCGCACCGTTATCGATAAAACCATCGTTGCGGGTGATTGCGTAATTAGCATTAACAATAGCGTTGTTGTTAAACGTGGTGTTAGCGGCGAGACGATCGATTTCATCCAACATGGCTTGGTATTCGGTATCCAACATGCCGCGTTCGGTGGATGACAATTGCGAAGAACCGGCTTGGGAGGCCAGAGCTTTTAAGCGCACGAGAATATCATAGACCCGGGCCATACCGCCTTCGGCGATTTGGAACACGGCGATACCTTGTTGGGCGTTGGTGGAAACGGTGCGCAACGAAGACAATTCAGCGCGCAAACGCGAGCCGATAGCCATGGATGCGGCATCGTCGCGGGCGGTTTCAACGCGCGAACCGGAAGCCAATTTACGCAAAGATGTGGTCATTTCGCGGTCTGCTTGTTGCAGAGCGCGATTGGCGATGGAAGCAGCGCCGTTGGATACGATATTGAGGGGCATAATAATCTCCTACGTGGATGGGGCAACTAGTGGCATTCGTGCCACACACATTGCACAGTACTAGGAGATGATTAAAAATCGCTTAATGCTTTTCGTATAAAAATAATTTTTTCAAAAAAAATGTATTAATGTTTTGGTAATAAATAACGCCGCATGATGAAGACATTCCTTAAGTTTCAAATTTAATCCTTACCCTGCAAGCATATAGCCACCATAGGCCAGATTGATGTCTAACCCCAATCCAGAAAATACGCCTCAGTCTTGGCAAGTATTCGCCAAGCAGCGCGCGTCGAGAAAAACTATTGAAGCTGGTTTCGCCGCGCATCAGGCGGGCGATTTAATCAAAGCCGAGCAGGGGTATCGGGATTTTTTAGCGGCGAATCCAGATGATATAGGCGGCCTAAGATTGCTGGGCACATTATGTTATCAACAAAAGAAATATGACGAAGCCGAGACTTTGTTAAAAAAGGTTTTGGACGCCAATCCTAACGACAGCGAGATTCTAAACAATCTTGGCGCCATTTACCGCGATCAAGAGAAGTTTGAAGCCGCGCAAGAGATATTCGTCAAAGCGGTGGGGCTGAACCGTTATCATTGGCAGTCGCACGGCAATTTGGCCAAAAATTGCCTCGAGCTCAAAAACTACGAACTGGCTTTCACCGCCGCGACCGAAGCTTTGCAGCTGAATCCGGATTTGATGGATATGCACAAAGTTTTGGGTGACAGCGCTATGTATACCCGCCAATATGATACAGCCGTCAATGAATATCGCTTATACGTCGAACATGCACCAGAGGACGCAGAGGCGATCAACAACTTGGCGTTCAGCCTCGAGCATGGTCGCGCTTATGACGAAGCGATGCGCCTTTACAAGATAGCTTTCGACCTGCGGCCCGATTCGCACGAAATCGGTTTGAATTATGGCAATATTCTAATGTTCTTCAAGCGCTATAATGAAGCAGTCGAAGCCTATCGCAAGGCGTTGGTTGCCAAGCCAATGCATGTCCAAACATACATCGCGCTAATTCAAGCGATGTTGTACCAATTCAATCTCGATCGCGCTTTTTATTATACCAAAGTCCTAGAAACTCTGCCGGATTATGAAAAAAGCGGCGCTAAATCTATGCGTGATCGAGTTTATGAATATGTCTTCGCCTTTGGCGAAGAAGATCTGCGTTCGGCTAATTTAGAGCATTTCGAGAAAATGCCGCCCCAAGCCTATAGCGGTATGTTTTTGACTAGTATCAAATTTTGTACAAATGCAGAAAAAACGTTACGTCTATCTAACTACGCCAGAAATCTGGGAGATTTCCTGGCCGAGACTGCAAAGCTCATGGAAACCAAAACCACGGTCATGCCCGGTCCGCGCGCACACAAAAAAATACGCCTGGGATTGCTGTCATCGGATTTGCGGAGCCATGTGGTCGTTAAATTCTTGATGCCGTTTATTAAAACTTATGATCGCGACGCCATTTCCATCAACTGCTATTCGCCACTGCGTCAAGTCGAGGATGGCAATCAAAAAATCATCCGCGAGCATGTCGATCAGTTCCATTTCGTAGAACATAAAACGTTGCAGGATATCGCGAATTTGATCCTCGAGGACGAGAACGACGTGCTGATCGACCTTAACGGATTTACGGCCGACTCCCGCCTGACTGTCATGGCCAAAAGGCTGGCGCCGATACATATGGAATGGATCGGCTATCCGTTTACGACGGGCCTGCCGACGATCGATTACATGATTTTCGACCGTTATAATCAACCGGAATTGGAGGGGTATGGCAGCGAAGAGCCGTTGGTTATGCCCAATTCCTATGCGTGTTACGAATCGGGCAGCGAGCCTGAGTTCGATCCCACCCCAGCCTTCGAAAAAAACGGCTTTATTACCTTTGGTACTTTTAACAACCCCAATAAATACACCCCGACTATTATCCAATCCTGGGCCAAATGCCTTTTGGCGGCCCCAAATTCTATTTTTATGTTTGTTCGCCCTGAAGTTGGCTCCGAAGTTTTGCGCCAAAACCTGCAAAACGAATTTGCTAAGCATGGTGTGGACAAAGAACGGGTGCAATTCCACGCCAATCCACTGGGTCAACATCTGCACCTTTACCGTGCCTTGGATATCAGTTTGGATGTGTTCCCGCTGACTGGCGGCACGACTACTTGCGAGTCGATGAGCATGGGGGTGCCCGTTGTGTCGCGCTATGGCCCGTTCCATCACAGCCGCCTTAGCCGCAGCTTTATCTCTAACGCAGGTTTCCCCGATTTATGCGCCGATAATGAAGACCAATTCGTCAACATCGCGGCTAATTTGGCCGATGATGCAAAACTATTGCGCTGGCTGCATGCTAATTTACGCCCGATTATGCGGACATCGCCGCTTTGCGATGCGCAGCTATTTAGCGACGATTTCAAACAAATGCTAGCAACCGTGGTAAATGCTCATGGCCTCCGTTAATCCGACCGCCGACCAAATTCCGTTCTTGTTGGAACAAGCGCTGATCGCGCAACAGCAGGGCGACTCGCCCTTGGCCGAACGAGCGATTGCGGCCGTACTAGCCGCCCAGCCGGGACATGCCGATGCTTTGAACCTGCGCGGAACGATGGCGTATCTACAGCATAATTACGCCGCCGCCGCCGCCGATCAGGCCAAAGCTATCAAGGCCGAACCGAATTACGCCCCTTATCGCAACAATTATGGCATGACCCTGCGCCGCTTGCAAAAACACAAGGAGGCGGAACAGCAATTCCTCAAGGCTATTTCGCTCGAGCCCCAGGATCCCATGGCCTATGCTAATCTGGGTCGCATGTTGTACGAGGATGCCGACGAGTTCAAACGGGCAGAACCTTATTTGCAAAAGGCCTTACAGCGCGCGCCTGCCAATGAATCCATCCGACGCGCCTATGCCGCTTGTCTATTTGCGCAAAGCAAATATAAGCAAGCGATTGCGGAGTATGAACAGCTGGGAGCCCACGCGTTGGATATCGATGCGCTCGAGGCGCTGGCGACGGCATATTATGCGGTCGGTAATCGCGACGGGGCGGATGAGATTGCCAGGAAAGCGTTGCAAATCAATCCACAGTCTGCTCGCGCGCATTATCTTCAAGGCTGTCTGTTTATGGACAAATCGCAGGTTCGCGACGGCGTCAGTGCTTTCCAGGCCGCGATCCGCTGCGATCCCAATCATTTCGAGGCACGGCAGCGGCTGATCGACGCCTTGTTTATGGAAAAAAAATTCATGCAGGGGCACGAGCACTTGCAATATCTTTTGGCCAAACCGGAATATACGAGGCATCCGGTCTTGCTGGCGCAAAAATTGCGCTATTACAATTCCATTGGCGATTTGCCTGCCATCATCGCCGAGGGTAATTTCCTCCGCCAAGACTTCGAGATCAGCGAGCATTTGGCCAGCGCCACGTCTTTGACCGGATTGGTCATGGCCGAGGACGAGGCGACTTGCCGCCGCTTGTTCGATATTCAGCGCGTTTGGGCAAAAACTTTTGATGTGCCAGATGCCAAGCCCCTCTGTACCCATAGCTGGGCACAACGCCACCGGCCTTTGCGTGTGGCACTGCTATCGGCGGATTTCCGGGACCATTCGGTCGGTAAGTTTTTGTTGTCCTTGATTCAAAACGCTGCCCCGGAATTGGTCGATTTCAATTGCTATAGCCTAATGGCCGCGCCATCCGATCAAATTTACCGCCATTTCCAGTCCATCGCCAAAAACTTTGTCGATCTGCAGCATCAATCGGCTGATGATGTCGCCAAGCGCATTGCCGCCGACAGCAACGATATATTGATTGAATTGAACGGGATGACGTATGGCGGCTGTCCGCAAATATTGGCGCAGCGCGTGGCACCGGTGCAAATGTCCTGGTTGGGTTATCCGTTTTCCACCGGTTTTGGCCAGGCCGATTACATTTTGGTCGATCAATTCCTGTGCCCGGAAAATACCGATTGTATGACCGAGCGGCCATTGATCCTAAAGGATAGCAGCTATCTTTGCTATGCGGCGGCCGAACCGCGTCCGATCGGTGTTTTGCCGCTGCAACGCGTGGGTGGGCAGTATGTTATGTTCGGATCGCAAAACAATCCGTACAAATTGGGGCTGCGCACGGCCGATTTATGGCGCCGTGTGCTTAAAGAAGTGCCTAAATCGCGCTTGGTGCACATTCATCCCGAATTCCGCAATACCCAGCTGGCGGCGAATTTAAGAAAATATCTGGCCGGTGACGATATCGATCCCAACCGCATTTATCTGCGCGAAAATTACGCCGAGCATCATTTGGATCAGTACAACGATATCGACATCTGTCTGGACACATTTCCGGTAACCGGGGGCACAACCACGATGGAATCGATTTGGATGGGCGTGCCGGTAATCAGCCGTTTTGGCGGGCAGATTCACCAACGCGTCAGCTATTCGATTTTGCAAAACGCGGGCCTGGGT
>CANGQU010000040.1 GCA_947456345.1 Alphaproteobacteria bacterium
CTCGGCCGTCAATCCCAATTTATCCGCGACATATTTTTCCACGCTGGGATCGACATTGGCAAAAGTGCCGACTGCGCCCGAAATCGCGCAGGTGGCGATATCCGCCCGGGCGTTTTGCAGCCGTTCGACGCAGCGCGTAAATGCAGCGTAATGCCCCGCCAGTTTTAGGCCAAAGGTGGTAGGCTCGGCATGAATGCCATGGCTGCGGCCAATGGTGGGGGTGTGTTTATGCTCCAGCGCGCGGCGTTTGATCGCGGCCAGTAATTTTTGCAAATCGGCCAGCAATAAATCGGCCGCTTGGGATAATTGCACCGCAAGCGTGGTGTCCAATACATCGCTGCTGGTCATTCCCTGGTGCAAATAGCGCGCATCGGGGCCGACATATTCCGCGACGTTAGTCAAAAATGCGATGACATCGTGTTTAGTTTCTTGTTCGATTTCCAACACGCGAGGGATGTCGAACTTGGCCTTGGCGCGGCAATTTCTCGCGGCCTCCGCCGGGACGATGCCCAAGGGGACCATGGCCTCGGCCGCGAGCAATTCGATTTCCAGCCAGATTTTGTATTTATTCTCGTCGCTGAAAATTTGCGCCATTTCGGCGCGGGTATAACGGGGGATCATTTATCTTCCTATTTCGCATATCAACGGGTTTATTTACTTAATTGATAGGCGATTTGTGGACAGATCTCAACCCTAGATCACGGCGCTGGATTTCAAGGATTTGTGGCCTTGGCGGCCAATAATTAGGTGATCCAGCAAATCGATATGCACTGCCGCCAGCGCGTTCTGCAAGGTTTTGGTGATGGCGATATCGTCTTTGGACGGGTTGGGATCGCCATTGGGGTGATTGTGAATCATGATCACGGCGCTGGCATGGTGTTCGAGAGCGCGCTTGACGATTTCACGGGCATAGACCGGGGCGTGGTCGATTGTGCCTTGTTGCATTTGCTCGTCTGCCACCAGCTGATTGCGGTTGTCGAGGAACAGGATCCGCACTTCTTCGGTTTTGCGGTACGCCATCCGCGCATGTGCATAATCCAACAATTGTTTCCAGCTGCCGATAATAGGTTTGTCCAATAGCGGTGTTTGCAACATCCGCACCGCGCATAGTTGCGCGGTCTTGATGGCCACCACCGCAGCCTCGCCAATGCCATCGATGCTCTGCAACTCTTGTGGGTTGGCTTGCAAGACATCGGCCAAGGAGTGGAATTTCTTAATCAGTTCCTTAGCCAAAGGCTTGGTGTCGCCGCGCGGATAAGCCGCGAATAACAACATTTCCAGCAATTCGTAATCCGGCATCGCCTCGGGATTTTTTAAAAACCGCTCGCGCAGCCTTTGGCGGTGGCCTAGCTGGTGCGATTTGGCGGCAGAGGCGTTGGACATGGCCCTAGGCTTGGTACGGTGGCTTGTGCCAGGAGTTGGGCGAGAGCGTAAAAATCTCGCAACCCACATCGGTGACGCCGATGGTATGCTCGAACTGCGCGGATAGCGATTTGTCGCGGGTCACTGCGGTCCAGCCATCGGCCAGGATTTTCGTGTCGGGTTTGCCCGCATTCACCATCGGCTCGATGGTAAAGAACATGCCCGGCTTGATCACCGCCCCTTCGCCGCGCTGGCCGAAATGCAGTACGCTGGGCGGGGCATGAAACACCCGGCCCAGGCCATGACCGCAAAAATCACGCACCACCGAAAAGCGGTTGGCTTCAACCAGGGTTTGGATGGCATAGCCGATATCGCCAAACGTCGCGCCGGGTTTTACAACCGCAATGGAACGCATCAAGGCGTCATAAGTGACATCGATCAATTTTTTGGCACGCAAAGGCACATCGCCCACAGCATACATACGCGAGGTGTCGCCATACCAGCCGTTTAAAATCACCGTCACGTCAATATTGACGATATCGCCGTTTTCCAGCGCGCGGTCGGATGGGATGCCGTGACAAACCACATGATTGATCGAGGTGCAAATGGATTTAGGATAACCCTTGTAACCCAAGGGGGCAGGGATGGCATTATGATCGCGGATATAATCGTGGCACAGCCGGTCCAAAGCTTCGGTGGTTACCCCGACGGTGACATGCGGGGTAATAAAATCCAGCACCTTGGCCGCCAATTGGCCTGCCTGACGCATGCCGTCGAAATCTTCGGCGCGGTGGATAGTGATTTTTTCGTGCGTGTCGCGAGTATACATTTTATATGCAAGTGTTTGATTATGCTTTATAACAAACTAGATCCCAATCTGTCACGGACAATCCAACCAAGAGGCCACAATGCCGCAAAGCGCCGTTATTGTGATCGGCAATGAAATTTTGGCGGGCCACACCGTCGAGGCCAACATGCCGTTTTTGGCTAAGGAATTGGCGCATTTGGGCCTGCCGCTTGGCGAAGCGCTGGTCGTGCCCGATATCCAGGATGCGATCGTGGCGGCAGTAAATGCCCTGCGCGCAAAATTTCAATATGTGTTCACAACCGGCGGCATCGGCCCCACCCATGACGATATCACCGCGGATGCCATTGCTGTGGCCTTTGGCGTTGCTTGCGAAGAAAATCCACTCGCCCTAAGGCGGCTCGAGGATTATTATCGTGGCCAAAATATCGAATTAAACGCCGCGCGGCGGCGGATGGCGCGGATGCCGGCGGGGGCCAAGCTGATTGAAAATCCGGTTTCCAGCGCGCCCGGTTTTTTTATCGAAAACGTCTATGTGATGGCGGGCGTCCCCAACATTATGCAAGCAATGTTCAAGGGCATTGCGCCGGGCTTAATCGGCGGGCCGCCGATTTTGATGCGCAGTATTGTGAGCCAATTGCTTGAGGGCAATATCGCCAAAGACCTGACCGAGATCCAAGCCCGGTTTAGCGCGGTCGATATCGGATCTTATCCCAGTTTTCGCGGCGGGCAGTATCAATTAAAACTGATCCTGCGCACGGCGGACGCTTCGGCTTTAGCGGAATGTTCGGCCGCGGTGATTGCCATGTGCGCCCAGCACGGCGCAGCCGAGCCGGAAATCCAAGATTGGCAATAGGGCCATGGGACAGTAAAGGAACAGGGGGGCGGGATAAATCGCCCTTGGGTTTGCCGTTTTTTTTTGCTATGCCATTACCAGGCGATTGGCCCACGTGGCGGAATTGGTAGACGCCCAGGACTTAAAATCCTGTGCTGCGCAAGCGGCGTGCCGGTTCGAGTCCGGCCGTGGGCACCACCTTTCGCCAAGGCTGTGGGTGGCGAGTGTGGCCGGACGAGAGCGCATGCCTAGGTTGGTTAGGCGGTGGCATGCAAAGTTTGATTGTCCGGCCGTGGCACCACTCTTCGCCAGAATAGCTATCTTCTTTTTATCCGCTAACGGAGAGCTACATGAAAAAATTCAAAGCCTGCTGTGCCGCGTTTATCCTGGGTACCGCATTGTTATGTTTGCCGCGTCCTGCCTTTGCGCTCTCCCCCGCTCCGCAGCCGCAAGCCGCACCCGCGCCGCAAACGTCAGCGCCAATGCCGGGCGGTAAGGAAATGATCGCCATTTACGGCCATGGCAATTCCAAGTGCTATGAATATCTCGATTTCCAAGCGCGCGGCCAAGAAACGATTTCCAGAAACTATCAGGTCTGGGTCAATGGCTTTATTTCTGCATACAACACCTTGCTGTCGCCGACCGGCAATGTCGCGCAAGGCAAGCGTTCTGAAGAATTGATGGCCTGGCTGCAAAACTATTGTCGCCGCAATCCCGAGGCGTTGTTCCAGCGCTCGACAATTGAATTACTGCGCAGCCTGGAAGCGGGCGAGTTTTAGAGTTCACCGTTGTTTCATAGATACAAAAAAGGCGGCCCGATGGCCGCCTTTTTTAATGGATAGGGGCAAAGCTTAGTTAGACAACATATACTGCTCACGTTCGCGAATCTGGCGCAGCTTTTTTTCTTGATCCGCCGTGCTGCCGGACCAGGGCCAAGCGCCAGGGTTCGACATCGGCTGGGCGGTTTGCGGCGCGCCAATCTTTTCATTGCCCATGGTCCAACCGGTGCTTTGCCAAGACGTCCCAGCGGGCAAAATTGGCTGCATCGGCTGCGCTTGATAAGCTTGGGATACGGGCGCAGGCGGAATCGGCAAAGGCATTGTCGGCGCAGGGGTCTGCCACTGCGGCGCCGGAGCTGCCATTGGCTGAGCAGGGGCTGCCCATTGCGGTGAGGGTTCTTGAGCCTGGGATGTTGGTTCGCTGTACCAGCTCAAAGCCCGGGCGTCATATGGGGCTGTTTGCGGTGTAGCTTGGGGGGCAGGTTGCGCCATAGCCTGCTTTTCAATTGGGTGTCGTGCAGGATAGCCCAATCCCAATTGACGATTGCGTTCGAACAAATCGCCACGTGTCACGCTTAGTTCATTGTTGTCCAGATTCCAACGAATGGCGCTATCACTCAGCATGTTCGGATTTTCGGCCGGTGTCATGCTGGGTGGCTGCGCATCGGAACGGGGCGGCATGTATGGTTGCGGTTGCAACGATGGCACCAGCGGCGGCGCCATCATGGGCGATTGCATCGCCGGGGCCGCAGGCGGCAGAGCTGGCCTTTGGCCTTGGGCGACCAATGACTCTGCGTATTGGATCGCATTGGCAGGCATATAGCGGGCGATCAGGGTACGATTTTCCGCAGCACCAGGATAGCCGCGCATCGCCAAAATCGTGAACCAGCGATAAGAATTGATATAATCCTGCATCGTGGTGCCCGGACGGCGCACGCCCATCATGGCACAATTATACATCGCTTCGTCCACCCCACCCTCGGCCGAGGTGCAAGCCAAACGGTAAGCTTGATTCAAATCCATGTTGACGCCCGAGCCACGCAAATACAGCAAGCCAAGCAAGTGCTGCGCCATCGGCACGTTTTGATTCGCGGCCATCGTCAAATATTTTGCGGCTTGCGCGTGATCGACACCAATCGATTTG
Organism: Alphaproteobacteria bacterium; assembly: GCA_947456345.1. Lineage (GTDB taxonomy): Bacteria > Pseudomonadota > Alphaproteobacteria > SHNJ01 > SHNJ01 > CANGQU01. The sequence continues at coordinate 4,926 of CANGQU010000040.1, forward strand.
CTGCTGCCAGCTTCGCCAGCGCCTTGGTACAGCAAAAAGCCAAGGTTGAATTGCGCCTCAGCATTGCCTTGTTCCGCAGCCTTGTCATACCAAAATGCTGCTTTTTGAAAGTCACGCAAGTTGCCTTTGTCGTGGGAATAAATCACACCCATCAAATATTGCGCCTCGACATTGCCGCGGCGCGCTAGGGGCAGCAAATGACGGCGGGCGGTATCGAAATTGCCGTTTTCAAATGATTTTTTGCCAGCAGCCAAGCTGGGTTTAAATGGCTTAGCCTTGGCTTTGGGTTTCGCTTTGGGGGCGGCAGCGCCGGTATCAGCAGCATTCGCTTCTTGACCAGGACCGGGGGGAAGATTCGCATCCATATTGCCAAAGGGCGTGCCGGACACAGGCTGGGCATTGTTGCCTTGACCTTGGTTGGTAGGCAAATTCGGATCCATGTTGCCAAACGGAGTGCCGCCACCTGAAGCCAATGGCACCAGCGTATTTGCATTTGGCGCGACAGCCGGCGGGGGCACGGCTAGCGGGGTGTTGGGAATCGCCAAAGGCGCATTGTTGTTTGCCACAGGGGGCGTGCCGCTGGGGGCAGCGCCCGGCGCTGCAAATGGATCAAAGCTGGCGGCGGGAGCATTGTTGGGGGTGCCGGGCAATGCTGGCGGAATGACAGGAGCTGCGGCTGCGTTGGGCGCGCTGTTCAAGGGATTAAAGGGATCGGCAGCGGATGGTGCCGGTGTTGCAGGCGGCGGGCCACCCGGTGAATTTTGTGCGCCCGGCGCTGGGGGCAGCGGGAGCGGGGCAGGGTCGGTCGCAACCGGAACCTGTGGGCTTGGGGGTGCGGCTGTTGCGGTTGTGGACAGCAACAAGCTAAGCGAAAAAATGGCGGCACGGGCGGCCGAATGGTATGGGCGCATGCAGGACTCCTAAAAGGCAAATAATCCAGAAGCTAAGATTATTAACCAAATCCCGCTCTGGCTGCAATCCGCAATGGGGTCCAGGCCCTGAATTAAAGGCTGTTTTGGCCGAATTGGCACAGATTTTGTGGATAGAATTAAGGCAAAAACTGTTCTTGGAGGATTCTTTCCGCCAAACCGTGGTCGGGATCGAACAAAACGCGGATACTGACGCTGCGATCTTCGCGGATTTGGACACTTTGGATGTCACGGATTTCGGTATCATCGGCAACCGCGCTGGTGGGTCTCTTTTTGACGTCCAACACGTCAATAGTAACAACCGACCGATGCGGCAACAGCGCCCCGCGCCACCGGCGGGGGCGGAAGGCGCTGATGGGCGTCAGCGCCAAAATATTCGCATCCAGCGGGATAATCGGTCCATGCGCCGACAGGTTATAGGCAGTGCTGCCAGCTGGTGTGGAAATCAGCACCCCATCGCAAATCAATTCGGATAAACGTTCTACCCCATCGATCATGATTTTCAGCTTGCTGGCTTGATAGGTTTGACGGAACAACGATACCTCGTTAAACGCCAGCGCGGTTTGCGAATCGCCCGCCGTATCCAAGGTGTTCATGCGCAAGGGGTGGAGAACTACACCTTGGGCTCGCGACAAACGGTCGGGCAGATTGTCGGGCAAATATGGATTCATCAAAAACCCCACCGAGCCCCGGTTCATACCATAAACCGGCAACGGGCGTTGCAATTGAC
>CANGQU010000041.1 GCA_947456345.1 Alphaproteobacteria bacterium
CGTTTATCAATGTTACCCATAACGGCATGCTGGAAGCGGCCGGGTTTAATCCCAATGCCGTTTTCGCCCATTCTTCGGCGGAGCGGGTCTAAGCACTTTATCCTAAAAAGATATAAACTTGACCCCCCGCTGGTTTTCCGGCATAATAAGATTTAAATCGTAATTTTATTGCTTGAAGCTGTAACGTGGCTCAGAATTTTGCCAAAATTGGCAAATAGACTTATATATAAAGCCAGCAAGCACAGGAACGACGAGATAACTATCCAATGACCCATTCAGCCCGAAGCAATCTGCGGCCGATCGCCGCCAATACCGGCGGCAAACCCAGTATCGTCCAAGCCGGGCAAGCGGTATTGACTGCTGAAAGCGCGGCCTTGGCTGAATTGGCCAAAAGCTTGGGCCAGGATTTCGCCGCTGCCGTCACTACCTTGTCCAAGGTAACGGGGCGGGTGATCGTATCCGGCATGGGCAAATCCGGTCATGTCGGCAATAAAATCGCCGCCACCTTGGCCAGCACCGGCACGCCCGCACAATTTGTTCACCCGGCCGAGGCGTCGCACGGCGATCTGGGCATGATTACCAAAAACGATGCGGTCATCGCTATTTCCAATTCCGGTGAAACGGCCGAATTGTCGGATCTGATCGTCTATTGCAAACGGTTTCAGATTCTATTGATCGCGATTACCAAAAATTCCACCAGCGCCTTGGGCAGTGCCGCGGATATTTGCCTGACCCTGCCCACCGCACCCGAAGCCTGCCCGATGGGACTGGCGCCCACGACCAGCACGACCATGACCCTGGCCTTGGGCGATGCGTTGGCCGTGGCATTATTGGAAGAAAAAGGTTTTGGTGCCGATCAATTCCGCCAATTCCATCCCGGCGGCAAGCTGGGCCAGCGTTTATTGAAAATCGAGGCGATCATGCACCACGGCGCCGAGGTGCCAATTGCCAAGCCCACCGATATTATGAGCGATGTGTTATTGATTATGACCGCCAAACGTTTTGGCACCGTTGGCATCGTTAATCCAAGCGGGCAGTTGATGGGCATTATCACCGATGGCGATTTGCGCCGCCACATGCAAGATGATTTATTGCATCTGACCGCCGCCGAGGTAATGACCAAAAATCCCATCACCATCACCCCCGACAGTTTGGCGGTAAGTGCGCTTGCGATCATGCAGGAAAAATCCATTACTTGTTTATTCGTCGCCGATCAGGCGGCGCAACTGCGCGGCATCGTGCACATCCACGATCTTTTACGCGCCGGGGTGGCATAATGGCCAAACCCGCAACCAAGCCCGAGCGGCAAGACCAGGCGCGATACGATTTCGCGCCGCGCGCACAATTATTGATGGGGGATTCCCTGCGTCGTTATTCCTCGGCTGTGCAGAAAATGAAATATATTTTGCCCGCGCTGGCGTTGGGCGTTTTGTTGGCACTGATGATCTGGCCGCAATTATTCGGCAGCGACAATCATTTCACGCTGAATAGCGATCAGGCGCTACAACAAGCACCGCAAAGTTCGGTGATCATGGGTCCGCGCTATGTCGGCAATAACGGCCGGGGCTTGCGCTATAATATCCAAGCCGCCACGGCCAAGCCCGCCCCCGATCAGCCGCAAGCCGTGAATTTGGACCGTTTGCGCATTGAAAGCCAAAGCGACGATAAGGCGATGCGCCTGGTGGCCGACCGTGCCACCTATTGGCGCGACCGCAACGGTTTGGCCGCGCAGGGCAATATCGAATTGGTAACCACAGCCGGGCAGACGATTCAAACCGATCAAGCCTATGCCGATTTCAAGGCGGGCACGATTTGGGGGAATGCGCCCATATCGGGCGAAAGCGCGCAGGGCAACTTCCAAGGCCAAGGTTTCGAGGCCGCGCAAAACGGCAATTATTTTAAACTGAGCGGCAAGGTTAAATTGTCGCTGCAACCCCGGACGGGATCATGAGCAGGAAATTTGCCGCGCTACTGATAGTATCGTTGGCTATCGCCACGCCGCTTTGGGCGCAGGCTGTAACCCAGGACAACGCCACACCCAATGCCACCCCACCGCTCCAGGGGCTGGGCCTGGTTATGCCCAATCAGAAAACGCCAATCGCGATCGAAGCCGATAACGGTCTGGAATGGCGGCGGGAAGAAAATGTTTACATCGCGCGCGGCAATGCCACGGCGCAAAGCGGCGAGTTGAAAATCCGCGCGGATGAATTGCGCGGCTATTACCGCAGCACGGCCGACAGCCAGTTTGAATTATACAAACTCGAAGCCATTGGCGGCGTGGTCCTGAATTCCGGCGAACAGAGCGCCACCGCCGAAAAAGCGTTTTATGATCTGGATCAAAAAGCCTTTGTCTTGCTGGGCGAGAAAATCGAATTGCGCAGCGCGCAAGCGACCTTGATCGCCAACGACCGCATCGAATATTGGCAAGATCGCAATCTGGCGGTGGCGCGCGGCGGCGCGGTTGCCATCCAGGGGCCGAACCGGCTGATGGCGCAAACCGTCACCGCGCATTTTACGCCAGGTGCTAACGGCAAAAAACCCAGCGTGCAAAGCCTGGATGCCAGCGGTGAGGTGCGCATCGAAGCCAAGCAAAACCTGGCCCAGGCGGAAAGCGCGTCTTATGACCTTAGCAGCAATCTGGTCACTTTGCGTGGCAACGTGCGCCTGACCCAAGGGCCGAATCAACTAAACGGCGAGTTCGCCGAATTGAACACCCAAACCGGCGTCAGCCGCATTTTGGGCAACAAAGACGCCACCAAAGGCCAAGCGCGAGTCCGCGCCTTGATCATCCCAAACGCCGCCAAGAACACGAGCAGTTTTTAAGATGCGCAAACCGCCAAAAAAATCCGCCGATAATACCGCCAAGCCGCGCCTTGTCGCCGATAACGCGGGTCTCGTGATCGAGAATCTGAGCAAATCTTATAAATCGCGCGCGGTCTTAAAGGATGTCAGCCTTAACGTCGGCCATGGCGAAATCGTCGGCTTGCTGGGCCCGAATGGCGCTGGCAAAACCACATGTTTTTACATGATCTCGGGCCTGGTCAAGCCGGATGCGGGCGTGATCAAGCTGAACGACACGGATATCACCTATTTGCCGATGTATCGCCGGGCCCGCGCAGGCATCAGCTATTTGCCCCAAGAAGCGTCGATTTTTCGCGGCATGAATGTCGAGGATAATATCCGCGCGATTTTGGAAATCAGCGAAGACGATCCCGAAAAACGCGATGTGATGCTGGAATCCCTATTGGCGGAATTTTCCATCCAACACATCCGCCGCAGTTCGGCCATGGCCCTATCGGGCGGGGAGCGCCGCCGTACCGAAATCGCCCGAGCACTGGCCAGCAAGCCGTCGTTTATATTGCTCGACGAGCCGTTGGCGGGGATCGACCCCATCGCCGTGCAAGATATTCGCAAACTGGTTTTGCATTTGAAACAACGCGGTTTGGGCGTGTTGATTACCGATCACAATGTCCGCGAAACCCTGGATTTGGTAGACCGCGCCTATATTATTCATTCCGGTCAGGTGCTGATGTCCGGCACAGCAGCCGAAATCGTCGCCGATCAAAACGTCCGCAAAGTCTATTTGGGCGAGACGTTTAGTTTGTAAGCATCAGTGTTAGTCACCCCATTATTGGGAACAACGCTAAAATATTGCTTTTGGCACCGTTTTGCCGCACATAATATCCCATGGCCTTGAACCAGCGCCTGGATTTACGCGGGCAACAGACACAAACGATTACGCCGCAATTGCAGCAAGCAATCGAAATGCTGCAAATGACCAATCTTGAATTGGCGGCCTTGGTCGAAAAAGAGTTGGAGCAAAACCCGCTTTTGGAACGCGCGGATGGCGGCGAGGAAATTCTGCCCGCCGACAATCTTCAAGCCTTGGCCGAAGATCCGCGCGCGGGCGCTTTTGCCGATGACGACGCTCCCCCAATACCCTCGCCCCAGGACGATGAACATCATGCCGAACCTGCGACAACCCCCGACAGCGTCGAAGCGGCGGCAGGCAATACCGATATTGACGCCGACAGCCCGCTGGACACCAATTTTGAAAATCATTGGGACGCGGCGGCCGATAGTGGCCTGGGCAATCTGGCCGATTGGCAAAGCCGGGGGGGCGGCGACCCTTATGGCGAATGGGACGGCAATGGCGATAATGCGGCGGCAGCGAATCTAAGCCTGCGTGATCATGTATTGGCGCAAATCGCCATCGATATCCAAGACCCAGCGGATCGTATTATCGCCAGCTTCCTGGTCGAAGGGCTGGACGATGCCGGGTATTGGCGCGGCGATCCGCACGATGTAGCAAGCGCCTTGGAATGCGCGCCGGAGCGGGTAACATTGGCATTGCTGCGCCTACAACAATTGGATCCGCCGGGCGTGTTCGCCCGTAATTTGGCGGAATGTTTGCAATTACAATTGCGGGAAAAAAACCGCCTCGACCCGTGGATGCAAAAATTACTGCAGAATTTGGATTTATTGGGCGCACATAAAATCCCTGAATTGCAAAAACTAATCGGCTGCGGCAATGACGAATTGCGAGAAATGATTGCGGAAATCCGCACCCTGAATCCCAAGCCAGGGGAACCATTTGCCAGCAACCGGGCCGAAACGCTGCTGCCCGATATTTTCCTGCGCGTACAAAAAGGCGGCGGGTGGCAGGTGGAATTGAATCAAGACACCCTGCCCCGCGTGTTGGTCAATAACCGTTATTTCGCGCAAATTAAAAACCAGGCACAGCAAGGCGAGGCGAAAAAATACCTGTCGGAGAAATTTCAAGCGGCGAATTTTTTGGTCAAAGCGATGCATCAGCGCGCGCAAACCATCGTCAAGGTCGCCAGCGCCATCGTCCAGCAACAGGAAGCGTTTTTCAATTATGGGGTTGAGTATTTGCGCCCCCTGGTACGCCGCGAAATCGCCGCCGAAATCGGCATGCACGAAAGCACCATCAGCCGCGTGGCCATGGGCAAATATATGGCCACGCCGCGCGGGATTTTCGAATTGCGTTATTTCTTTACCGCCGGCATCGCCTCGGCTGATGGGCGGATGACCCATTCATCCGAAAGCGTGCGCCACCGCATCAAGGCGCTGATCGACAAAGAGCCGCCACACCAACCATTATCCGACGACAAGCTGGTAACGGTTTTACGCGCCGAGGGGATCGATGTAGCGCGGCGCACGGTCGCCAAATACCGGGAGCAATTGCAAATCCCGTCCAGCAGCGATCGTCGCCGTCTGGCGCAAAGCAAAGCATGATTTATCAATAGCTTAATGGGTTAATTGGCGCTTGACGCGCCGACCGGCAAAGGTTACCGTGCACTGCACAAGATGCGGCTGGCGTTGCAAAACCGCCAGTTTTGGCACAGAAGCCATGGGATCAACCAAACATTAGGGTAAGCAATTTTATGAAAATATCCGTTACCGGCCGGCACATGAATGTCGGCGAATCTTTGCGCGAGCACGCCAGCAATAAATTGCAAGAAACCGCCGATAAATATTTCCGCCAAGCGGTCGAAGGGCACATTGTTTTTGACCGTCACAATCACGGCTTTCAAGCCGATATCCAGGTTCATGTCGGCCGCAACATCATGGTCCAAGGCCATGGCGAGGCGGATGACGCCTATGTCGCCTTTGATATGGCGCTAAGCCGCATCAATGGCCGCTTGCGCCGCTATAAAACCAAGATCAAAGACACCAAAAACGCCCCCAGCCACCAGGAAATGGCCGATATCATTCAAGCCAGCAATTATGTCCTGGCCGGTGCCGGGCATGAATCGGCACAGGACGAAGCGCCTGAACAGCCCCTCGTCATCGCCGAGATGACCACCAAAATCGAAACCCTGTCGGTGGCCGAGGCGGTGATGCGTATGGATTTATCGGGTTATCCCGTGGTCGTATTCCGCAACAGCAAGGGCAACACCCTGAACGTGGTTTATCGCCGCGCGGATGGCAATATCGGCTGGATTGATCCGGGCGATAGCGCTGGCAAATCCGCCAAAGGCGCGGCTGCTTAAAGCGCCCATAAGAAAAACAAGGATGGTTGGCATGAATATCGGACAATTATTGTCGCTGCAATCCATCGTGGTGGATGTGGAAGCGACCAATAAACGGGAATTGCTGGAAAAAATCGCAGCCTTGGGCGCTGCCACTTCGGGCCTGCATCAAAAAGAAATTTTTGATGCGCTATTACAGCGCGAGCGTTTGGGCACAACCGGCACGGGCGACGGCGTTGCCATCCCCCACAGCCGCTTTGCCAAGCTGGATAAAATCTATGCGGTGTTTACCCGCCTCGCTTTGCCGGTCGATTTTGAAAGCGTCGATGAAAAACCCGTCGATTTGGTATTTACTTTATTAGCGCCGGAATCGGCCGGGGCCGATCATCTCCAAGCCCTGTCGCAGGTAGCGCAAGTGTTCAAAGACGAAGGTGCCAACGCCGAATTGCGCGCCGCCAAAGCCGCCAGCAATATCCAATCCGTATTCGCCAAGATTGGCAACGGGGCGGC
>CANGQU010000042.1 GCA_947456345.1 Alphaproteobacteria bacterium
GACTGTGGCCTAACATAGAAACGGGCCGATGGCACCGCAAATTGATTTTTGCGGGCAATTTTTTTGTTTTTTATCAAGGATTTAGACATGGAAAAAGTACCCATGACGCTCGAAGGCTTTACCCGCCTGGAAAAAGAGTTAAAGCACCTGAAATCGGTAGAACGCCCCGCCATTATCGAGGCGATTGCCGAAGCCCGGGCCCACGGCGATTTATCCGAAAATGCCGAATATCATGCTGCTCGCGAACGCCAAAGCTTTGCCGAGGGGCGCATCGCCGAGCTTGAAGACAAACTGAGCCGCGCCGAGATCATCGATGTCTCGAAATTAAGCGGCAAAACCGTAAAATTCGGTGCGTCCGTGGTATTGGCGGACGAGGATTCCGGGGCCGAAGTCAAATATCAAATCGTCGGCGCAGACGAGGCAAATTTGGAACAAGGGCGGATTTCGATTATCTCGCCATTGGGCCGCGCCTTGATCGGCAAAGCGCAGGGCGACAGCGTAGAGGTTACCACCCCGCGCGGCTCGAAATCCTATGAGATTTTAAAGGTGAAGTTTGGTTAGAGAGTGGAGAGGCGTAAGGCGAGAGGCGAGAGTGATATACAATCACGCTGCCTTTTTACGGGCTCTAAGGCTTTGCCTTAATTTATACAAGATACGCAAAACTTCTTGTAAATTACCAATGACGATGCTGTATTTTTCGTCAGCAAGAAATTTTAGATTTTTTGCAATCAGCAATAAAGTCTCTAACTCCGTCGCTGAGCCTAAGGCGATAGAAACAAAATGAGCGTATTCATTGGTAGACTCGCGCCCATAACCCTCAGCTATATTCGCTGGAATAGACACCGCGCAACGACGGATTTGATTCGTTAAACCATATATTTCTGATGCTGGGAATTGGGAAGTTGCATCATAAACTTGATTAACCAAAACTATGGCTTTTTGCCATCCAATCAAATCCTTATATCCTTTTGCAGAAGCCATTTTTCTCTCGCCTCTCGCCTTGCGCCTCTCCCCTTACTTACGCCGCGCGCGAAAAATCTTCTTCGTCCACCGGTACGCCGGGTTCATTTTTACCCGTCCGCACGCACAACATCGATTTGACGTTGGCAACGCCCGGTGCTGCGGTCAAATGACCGGTTAGAAATTTCTGATAACTGTCCCAGTTATGCGCGACGATTTTCAATAAAAAATCTGTTTCACCCGCCATCATATGACATTCCCGGACCATCGGCCAGGTTGCAATCCGCGCCTCGAATGCTTTGAGGTCGTTTTCCGACTGGCTGGCCAAACCCACCAACGCGAATACGGTCACGCCATAACCCAGCGCTTCGGCCGATAAATCGGCGTGATAAGCCTTGATATAACCGGATTCTTCGAGCGCGCGCACCCGGCGCAAACAGGGGGGGGCGGAAATGCCAGCGCGCTGCGCCAATTCAACATTGGTCATGCGGCCATCGGCTTGCAAATCGCGTAAAATTTGGCGGTCGATTTTGTCCAGTTTGATTCTTTTCATATGCTATGCTCCCATTCCTCGTATGGTATTTTTATTCCGTTTTTGCGGCGCAACAAGCCAGATAGCCGGTTATGCACAAGAATTTTAGGTAATCTACCCAGGTTTTGAATAGTTGTTACCAGCTTTTAGCAGTTTATCTTGAACGCGCAAAGATAAAACATTACATAATTACCCAGAAATTTTGCCAATTTAACCTAGGTTAACACTATGTCCTCTGTCCCGGCCCACACCAAACACACAAAATTATTAATCATCGGCGGTGGCCCCGCCGGGTACACGGCGGCGATTTATGCCGCGCGCGCCGCCATGAAGCCGTTATTGGTCACAGGATTACAGCCAGGCGGGCAATTAATGACCACAACCGAGGTTGAAAATTTTCCCGGCTTTGCCCACGCCGTCCAAGGCCCTGAATTAATGCAGGCGATGTATGATCAGGCCAAAAATGTCGGCACGGAAATCATAACCGATCATATTAACCGCGTCGATTTTTCTAAAAAGCCGTTCACGGCGGTGGGGGATGAGCATACCTATACCGCCGACGCAGTGATTATTTGCACCGGCGCCCAGGCGAAGTGGCTGGGATTAGAATCCGAGATCAAGTTCCGCGGTTATGGCGTATCGGGTTGTGCGACTTGCGATGGATTTTTCTTTAAGAACAAGGTCGTGGCCGTCATCGGCGGCGGCAATTCGGCAATGGAAGAAGCGTTGTATTTAACCCACCACGCACGTGAAGTTATTGTTGTCCATAGGCGCGATCAGTTCCGGGGAGAAAAAATCCTCCAAGAGCGTATCGCCAAAAACCCCAAAATCCGCGTCATTTGGCATCACGAATTGGCGGAAGTGACCGGCCAAGAAAATCCCAAAGCCGTGCAGGGCATGGTATTGAAAAATACCCAAACCGGCGCCACGCAAAATGTCGCGGTGGATGGGATTTTTGTCGCCATCGGCCACAGCCCGGCAACCGAGTTGTTCAAGGGCGTTTTGGATCTGGACAATGATGGGTATATCAAAACCGCACCGGGCAGCGTTAAAACCAACGTGCCCGGCGTTTTTGCCGCAGGCGATGTGATCGACAAGGTGTATCGTCAGGCAGTTACGGCCGCTGGCTTGGGTTGTATGGCGGCGTTGGATGTCGAGCGGTATTTGAGTGCGTAGTACTAAGTTCCAAGTTCAAAGTTCAAAGATCCAAGATGAAAGATAAAATATGGCGGATTCTGCCAAAATCAAAAAATTAGTTCGTAGCCACAAAGACCTACAATTCTATCAACGCGCATACTCTCTTTCACTTTTGCTACATAAACTATGTGCCGATTTGCCCAAACACGAGTTGTTTGTCTTGTCCGATCAAATTCGCCGTGCCAGTCGAAGCATTTGCGCCAACATTGCCGAAGGTTATGCGCGGGGCAAAACGTCCAGCGCAGAATTTAAACGTTTTTTACAAATTGCTTTGGCTTCTTGTACAGAAATGCAAGTATGGTTGGATTATTGCCGCGATCTAGGGTATGTCCCAGATTCTCAATGTCAGAAAATGCAAGATGAGTATACCGAGATTGCCAATATGATTTTTAGCTTTTGTCAAAAAATTACTTAGAACTTGGTACTTAGTACTTGGAACTTTAAAAATGAGCCAAACATCATTTGATTGGGACCGGCTGCGGATATTTTATATCGTCGCGGAAGCGGGCAGTTTTACCGAAGCGGGCAAAAAATTGCATTTGTCCCAATCCGCCGTATCGCGGCAAATCGCGGCGCTGGAAGACAGTTTGGGCATCCCCCTCTTCCACCGCCACGCGCGCGGGTTGGTGATGACCGAGGCTGGCGAAAGCCTGTTCGAAACCGCGCGTGAGTTGTCGGTTAAGTTGCTGGCAGCGGAGGGAAGCATCCGCGAAAATCAAGGCTCCCCCAAGGGTAAACTGCGTATTTTTGCAACCGTCGGCTTGGGCGGGGTGTGGCTGGCATCGCGCATAGGTCATTTTTGCGAATTATACCCGGATATCCAGGTTTCACTGAAAATTGACGACTATGATGTGGATTTAACAAAAGCAGAAGCCGATTGCGGCATTCAAGTTAAAGCACCGAATCAGCCCGGCGTGATTCAACGCATTATTACCAGCTACACTGTGGGATTATATGCTTCCAAAGAATATCTAAAGAAATATGGCACACCAGAAAATCCGGTGGATCTGGATAAGCATCGTATTATCGCCTATGGCAATGCTGGCGATCCCTATGGCGATGTGAATTGGCCGTTAATTTATGGTAGGGAAAATGAAGCGCCACGCACTCCCGCCATTCGTACCAATAGCGCTTATGCAATGTTGAATGCGGTTATCCATGGCGCGGGAATTACCAGCATTCCCGATTACATGACAGAAGATTATCCGACATTGACCAGGCTGTTCCCGGATTTAACGCCAATAAAATTGAATGCGTATTTTGTTTATCCCGAAGCGCTAAAAAATTCAAAAAGAATTGCGATCTTTCGGGATTTTGTTGTGGCCGAAGCCAAGAAAACCAAATTCAACTACGTGCCATAAAATCTATTTAGCTAAATTTAGCGTGTGTGAGTTCGGCCTGCCCTAGGGAAGCGTGTCTGGCTTACGGGTTTGCGCTGGGGCAATACTTCGCCTAAACCGACATTCATCAAGTACGCGATCTTTTCCGCTGTTGTCCCTCTGAGTGGTATACCCGACAGAGCCGAAACCATAAATAACAACGGTTCGTACTTTGCGACCACACCGGTGGTCATAACCGGATTGATCCTATCCAAGGAATTGAAAAAATCTTGAGCACTTTTTTTTCCGCCAAACAAAATCCGGTAACCAGCTTCTACATGCGCCGGCGGAACAAAATAAGGTACGGTGGTGTGCGCTTTGGGGTTCGAGGAAACGCCCTGAACAGTCTGCACTGTAGGCAGCAACGCATCTGGACGGATTTGCGAAAATAGGTGCTGCATCAATCGTTCATCATTAGGTGGTTTGGGCGCGGTGGGGTCAACACAAATAGCTTTATCGTCGGCTGCCCAACCAACCCGGGCACGAACCGACATATGATCATGCATGAACGCCATAACGGCCAATTGAGCACAATAGTAATTGAACGTTGGCGTGCCGGGCCGCAGACCAAGATCGGGGTGCATTACAGCGCCAACATGTGCCAGCGAATTCGCCACTAAACGGGTAAATTCGGGGAAACCTTCCATTTTAAGAAGGTCGCTCGTAAGCATGACATTACTATCAACACCAGTCACCGACGATGGAAAAATATTCTCTATGACCGATTGCATCGTCTGTTTAATGTTTGCCGCGGCCGAGGTGATTTTTTTGGCTTTGTCTTGCTGAATAGATACGTCCTTCTGCGTCATAACATGGGACTGCATTGGGCCAAAATCATCCACTACGACGATCAGTTTTGGTACCGGCACTACCTTGGCGTTTTCCAACGCCACGGTTAGCAATGACAGAACATCAAAAGGCAAAGAACCATCAGAAATATGCTCGGAGTTACAGATGCCAATGCCGAACATTATCGCAGCATCGGTAGGCGCTAACGTATCACGAAACTGGGGCTTTTTTAAGCGATTCAAAGTTTCGTTAATACCGGCATACGACAATGAAGGATGCACCAATTCTGTCATGCTCTGATTGCTTGGGGTTTGAACTGAGCACGACATCCGAGCGAAAAGATCCGCTAGGTTTGCATTAGGTTTATTCGAACCAGAACTTGCTTTGCCCACAGGATTAACCCCACCTTGGGTTGATAATTGATTCTCCCCCAATTCATGGGTAGGAGCAAGTTCATGCGCTAGTGATGACTGTATAAACATATATTTCACAAGTTAAAAAAATGCGAATCCGCTGAAAACTTAAGCAGAAAAAAATTATCCATATCCAATCTAACATATCAAGACATTGGTTAATACATGCAAATTACGCATACCTACCCATCCGATTTGGCAATAGTGGATCTAGGGCGCATGGGCCATAAGGGAAGGGATAGTTGTTGTCCCAAGGGGCAACTGGCTTACTATCACCCGGGTTTAGGCCCGGGCGGTCATCAAGGCCACAGGCATTGATGACAAAGCCTCCCTGTTCAACTCGCCCGGCCTTTGGCCGGGTGTTTTTTTTATCTGGTGGCCGGTGCACCGTGAACAGTGATCGGTTGAACACTTAACCGCCCACTGGCCACCGCCCACTGCCCACCGATTATGGCAAACAATTCTGATTAATCGGTTTGGGGCCTTGTTTGATGACGCGTTCGATCACCGGGCTGCGTTTGCTGCCATACACATTCAACCCACGCACGCGCGCCGCATCGACATTTTGCAACAAGCGGTCGGATTCCAAATAATCGCTGGATTGTTCATCGACGTAGGCCAGGCCGTTGATCAACAGCGCCTCGTTCAGGGTCATTGCCTGATCCGTGCTGCCGGGGTTCAATTCCCGCGCTGATACTTCGGATTTCAACAAACAAATATGCCCCTCGCTGATACGGACATAGGCTTGCATCGTCCCATCCTTGGTAAACAGCGACCCGCCATAAAATAATTGCGGGCGGACCATTTCGGTGCAGCCGCAATCATCGAACGGATACCCCCGCGTCGCCGCCAGACCGCGGATGAAATTCATGGCGCGGGACTGGGCTTCGGCCGACATGGTTTCACCCTCGGCACTGGTTACGCTTACACCACGCAGCTTGACCGCCAGGCGATAGGGTTCGGGCACCAGCACCTCGATCTCGATCTTGTCGGGGGCCAGCACATCGACAATCCGCACCCAACCCGGCAATTCGCCATAGGTTTGCAGGAATTTTTTCAAAAACAATTCGTCTTGGATGCCTTGATCGGGGTTATTCGCCTGCTGATACGCCAGCGATGCCAACAGCCACGCATACCCCCAATCGATATTCGCGTTCGGTGCATCGGCATAGAATTTATTGAAATAATCCAGGAAAAAATCCAAACCTACCCCGGCATAAATTTCATTTTGATTCA
>CANGQU010000043.1 GCA_947456345.1 Alphaproteobacteria bacterium
AGAATCGATCCAATCAGGTACCGAGCAAAGTGTCGCCTCGATGGCAAGCGTCAGCCAGGCGATCCAAAAAGTTAGCGTGGTAACGTCGACCGTCGCAGGTGCGGTCGAAGAACAAACCGCTACTACCCAGGAAATTTCGCGTAATATCCAACAAGCCTCGTTCGGTACCAAAACGGTTAGCGAAATCATCCTGACGGTGAATCAAGCCGCCGCCAACACTAATGAATCCTGTGCATTGGTGCGGCAATCATCGGACCGGATTCGCCAAACTTCGGAAACACTGAATAAAATCATGCGAGATCTGGTAACCGAGCTGCAATCGGCCTAGAAAAGCGATTGTAGATTAATCCAGTCCAACCGCATGGCGATAAAGCTCCAGCAGCTCGTCCTGTTCGGCGCGCTGTTCGGGATTCAATTTGCGCAAACGGATAATCATGCGCATGATTTTTGTGTCGAAACCATTGCCCTTGGCCTCGGCATAGACTTCGCGGATGTCGCCGGATAAATTGGTTTTTTGCTCTTCGATGGTTTCGATGCGTTCGATGTATTGGTGCAATTCAGCGGGCGTAACGCCGCCGGCAATGCCGGGCTTGGTTTTTTTATTACTGTTGGCGGCTGGCATTTCATTATCGGCTTGGGATAAAACTGCGCTCATACGGTCTCCTGTCGGTCAAAGCTTGCGAGGTGATGGTGGCTATGCTACTAGCATTCGTCAAATCCTCAACTTTAAACCATCCACATCCTCATCATGCGCCGCAATCGAAGCACCAAAATAGTTGCCACCATCGGTCCTGCCACCTCGGACAAAGAAAAATTGCTGGAACTGATTACAACGGGAGTCGACATTTTCCGTTTGAATTTCAGCCATGGCGCCCACGCCGATCATCAAAAACGGTTTGAGGCAATTCGCTGGGCCGAGAAAAAATCTGGCCGCCTGGTTGCTATTATGGCGGATTTACAAGGCCCAAAGCTGCGCGTGGGCACCTTTGCCAATGGGCCAATCGAATTGAAAAACGGGCAAAAATTCCGCCTCGACATGGACAAGACTCCCGGCGACATCAAACGCGTCTGTTTGCCGCATCCGGAGATTTTTAAGGCCCTGGAAAAAGATACGGATTTGTTGCTGGATGATGGAAAAATCCGTCTGCGCGTCAAGAAATTCGGCGCCGATTTCGCCGAAACCGAAGTCATCGTCGGCGGCAAATTGTCCGAACGCAAGGGGGTCAACGTCCCCCAAGTGGCGTTGCCGATTTCGGCCTTGACCAAAAAAGATCGGGAGGATCTGCGTTTTGCCCTGGATCTGGGCGTCGATTACATCGCGCTGTCTTTTGTACAGCGTCCTGAAGACGTCGCCGAGGCGCGGAAATTGATCGCCGGCCGCGCGGCGATTATCGTCAAAGTTGAAAAACCCC
The DNA here is from genome assembly GCA_947456345.1 of Alphaproteobacteria bacterium. Classification (GTDB taxonomy): domain Bacteria; phylum Pseudomonadota; class Alphaproteobacteria; order SHNJ01; family SHNJ01; genus CANGQU01. Next base: position 1,413 of record CANGQU010000043.1, read on the forward strand.
AAGCCGTCGATTGTTTGGACCGTTTGATCGAAGTCACTGATGCAGTCATGGTCGCGCGCGGCGATCTGGGTGTGGAAATGGCGACCGAAGATGTGCCGGGCATTCAAAAACGCATCGTGCGCGGCTGCCGCCGTTTGGGCAAACCGGTGATCGTCGCCACGCAAATGTTGGAATCGATGATTACCTCGCCGACCCCAACGCGGGCGGAAGCTTCGGATGTGGCCACAGCCGTATTCGATGGTGCGGATTGTGTGATGCTGTCGGCTGAAACCGCCAGCGGCCAATTCCCGATGGAAGCCGTGGCAATCATGAATCGTATTATTGAAAAGGTGGAGCGGGATCCGTTGCACCGGCAGATTATGGACGCGGAACATCCGGCGACCGAGCAAACCGAATCCGATGCGATGACCACCGCCGCCTCCAACGTTGCACATACGATTGGCGCGGCGGCCTTGGTGACTTATACCACCTCTGGCTCAACGGCATGGCGGGCGGCGCGGCAACGGCCCATGGTGCCGGTGTTGGGTTTGACCACAAGCTTGGTTACGGCACGGCGCTTGGCTTTGGGTTGGGGCATCCATCCCATCGCCGCCAAAGACGTGGACGATTTCGAGCATATGGTCGAAAGCGCCGTCAACCACGCGAAAAATTCTGGCCTAGCCAAAAAACACGACCGGATCGTGATTACCGCCGGCGTGCCATTTGGCACTTTGGGTGCAACCAATATTTTGCGGATTGCCCGCGTCGGATAAAGCGCCGCGACCGCCAATAAAAAACCCCGCCGCAGCGGGGTTTTTTGTAAAACTAATATTTAAGCCTGACGGGCTTTGTAACGGCGCTTTTTCTTGTTAATGACATAAACCTTGCCACGACGACGCACAACCTGACAGTTCTTGTCGCGCGATTTAATGGTTTTCAACGAACGTACGATTTTCATAACACTACCCCTAAACTTGGCTTTAAATTTTGAGCGCCATTGATAGCGCCCGGCCAAGCCAGTGTCAAGTAAAAATGCCATGGCCAAACAAGCCGCAAAGCACTGATTTTGTTAGGCTTTTGTCTCGGCCTGCGGCTTGCGGCGGGCATAAAGACGCATATACCGCAGTTTGCCGGATTGCATCAATTCCACAAGCTCGGCCCAATACACCACTTCCTTTAGCACGATTTGCAAAAACTTTTTAGAAGGGCGGGCTACCAACAGGGTTTGTAAATATGCCCGCCAACCATTGACGATCTGTTCGATATAAGCATCGGTGATATCGTCCTGGGCGCGGCATTCCATATCGGGGTTGGAACGGATGGATTTTTCAAAATGGCTGGCGGTCCAAGGCACGCTTGAAATCGATTGCTGCGCCAGCCAACGGCGAACCGGTTTGGGATCGACTTCGTCCGGCATCATCAAATCGACGAGCAACATTTGGCCCCGTTCGCGCAAGCCCTGGCAGAATTGCTGTAACAACCGGGCCTTGCCACCGACGCCGACCAATAAGTCGCGGGCATAAATGCAATCCAAAGCTTCTTTGGGCATTTCTAATTCTTCTGGATTGGCAAAACGCATCGGAATTACCTGCTTTCCAGCCTTGGCTAACAAGGCCCGACCTTGGCGAAAAATCGCCTCGTTCGCTTCCATGCCCTGAATTGCCAAAGGGAAACTTTCGGCGACCGCCATCAAAGCACCGCCCAACCCAGCATTGGCATCCATAAAATTCATGCCTTCGGTCAAGGGCGAGAAATTTTTAACTTGCTGGATGGTAAAATCGGTTCCGCCCGGACGGCAAAAACCCGGCCCCCAAATTTTTTGCACAAGCTCGATCCGCGTGGGTGTCCAAACCTGTTCCACCGAATCCATCAATTCCATTTCATCCAATTGCGGCAAATTAGCTGCATCGCCGCTTTCTGCGGCGGCGGTCGCGTTGGCGGCTTCGATCACCTCGGCGACGACTTCCGAAAATTGCTTGGCTGGAATCGCAGGATCCGGTTTGGCCGCACGGCCGCCGATAGGCTTGGCATTCGGTGCGGCACCACCCGGCAAAGATAAGTTTTCGAAGGGGCTTGGCAAACTCTCGGGATGACGGGGCGATTGCAGATCATCGATAACGGTTTCAGGCCCGGCTTGATTACCGCGCACCGAAAACAACCGCCGAAAGATATTTTTCAAGCTTGGCATAACTTGTTTACCATAAAGCGCCAAGCACGAAAATCCCAGCTTTTACCAGAAAATACGGTAATTTAAGCCATGATGTGATACCCGGCATCCACTGGAATAACAGCGCCGGTAATGGCGGCGGCGGCATCGGAGGCCAAAAAAGCCGCCACCGCGCCCACCTCCCCTATGGTCGGTAAACGATGCTGAGGCGATTTGACTAGGGCAGCCTCGCTTAGCGCCAGAAAATCGGTGATACCGCTTGCGGCCCGCGTGGCAATAGGCCCGGGGGAAATGGCGTTGACGCGGATTTGCGCAGGCCCAAGCTCGCTTGCCAATTCGCGGACCGAGGCTTCGAGCGCCGCCTTAACCGGTCCCATCACATTGTACTGCGGCACAACTTTTTCTGCGCCGTAATAGGTCATGGTAATGATACTGCCACCACGTATGAATTTTTTTTCAAATGCCCGGGCAAGGCGAATCAAGGAGTGGCAAGAGATATCCATCGCCTGCGCAAAGCCTGCGCGGCTAGTATCCGTCACCCTGCCATGTAAATCAGTAGCAGGAGCAAACGCCACAGAGTGAATTAAAAAATCCAATGTATCGAAATGGGTGGTAAATTCATCAGCCAGAGAAGCGGGCTGGGCGGCATCGGATAAATCACAAACCGCCAAGGCAGCAACTTGGCCTGTTTGCAAAAAAATCTGTAAAGGCGGGGCGGCAAAGCGGCGCGCCGTTTCGTTTTGGCAGGCAACCATGACCCTGGCCCCAGCGTTGATGCATGCGACAGCGCAACCAAAGGCGATCGAATGTTCGTTCGCCATGCCGATGATTAAACCGTTTTTGCCGCTTAAACTTTGGGCTGTGGACATAACCCAGAGGTTACCACGTCCGCCATTGTCAACCAAGGGGTTTAGCTGCCGATCCTCAAAGTTGCGGCCGCGCCATCAGCCCGCCCCGAGGCGGCATGAATTTGCAGCCCCGGACTTTCCCGCCAGCGCAATTGCATTGTACCCGCTTCGATCAAAACATTTAAAATATCGTGTCCGGCGTCCATTTCTGCCCAAAGCTCGCGCACTAAAAATTTTGCCAGGATCACCGATTCGGTTTTATGCCCGGCGGTGGTGCGGAATTTAATCGGTGCAACCGGTCCGCGCCAGGCATCGGATACCAGGCTGAGTCTGCCATTCACCGCCATCAAAAACACCACTGCATCCGGTTGCTTTTGCATATCGAGTGGCAGCAAGATGCGGCCAAGAGCGAAATCCCCCTCGATCCGGTGCAGCGACCAATTGGCCAGTTTTAATGCTTCTTTGGTGGTTTCCAGCTTGCGCCGGGCGGTTATGCCTGCCAGCATTTGCTGCGCCCGCGCCACAGAAATTTCCGCCGGTAACGATCCGCCCAATTGTTGTTGGCTGCGGCCGTAATCGGCGATTACCTTGTGCAGCTTCATAATAATTTCCGCCTTGTCGCCGCTGTAGCCGCGTTTGGATTGCGCCGCTTCAAAATTATGATTGCTGGCGCGGTCCAATAAATCCTCCACCTCGCAAATAAAAACTTGGTGGTTGGCGTTCAACAACAGCTTTCGATATTTATCGTTCGCCTTGCCGTTTTGGCTGATGCGCTTGTGCACGGCCATGATCGCCTGGTGGGACAAGAAAAACGGCACATCGCGGTATTCATAAAGCCGCGCTAATTGGATCGCATCCAAAAGCTCGTCCTTGGCCCGCTCGTAACGAAGCGAGGTGACATCAAAACGGCCCAATTTAATCCGCGCGGCCCCATTGGCCGTGGCCATGCCCGCCTGTAATAAACGCCGGCTTTGCGAGAGGATCAGGGCCGCATGATCCGTGATCGCCAAAGTTTCATCCTTGATCTGCCATAGGGCGTTTGCCATTCCGGTTACTCCATCGCTGTTTTAATAGCTTATTTTCGTTAACTATTATCACTTTGTTGTTATAAAAATTATTGTATCATATAATTTAATAGGATACAACATGGTTTCATCATTATATTTTTGTGACAATTGCTGGTTTTTTATTTCGTACTACTGATTTCGCGCTTGGTTTGTAGTAGAATGAAGCATGGTCACAACCGCCCATCAAAACCCGGTCGAGCGCGCCCCGCAGACAAGTATTGGCGCCTGGGTTAGCGGCATGATGGCTTCTTTGCGCGGGGCCAGCAACCCAGCCGAGATTAAAACTCCCCCGGCTCTGCCTAGCGCGCCGAAAACAAACCCGCATGAATTTCAATTGCTGTTGGAAAACCTGAATCAAATGGATGCGGGATCACCAGCACGGCAAATGATCGAGAAAGCCATTTTACAGCAGCAAATGCGCATGAAAACAAAAACGAATCCGGAGCCCAGCCGCGAGCAGGCACTCCAAGCCTTGCTGCAAACCAACAAGCGCCAGGCGTTGTTGCGCGATTTAGGCGGCAAGACCGATGGCAAAGCGACCGCGCCAAAAAAACCTATCGACCAGCAAAAAATGGCAACTGCCAGGGCGGCCAAGCGGGCTACCGTGGATAAAATCGCACGCGGGCAGGAATTGAACACTGCCAGTGGCATGGCCGCTGAACGCGACGCCGCGCGCGTCATCGGCCAGGATCCCAAAGCTGGTAAAGCCCTCCGGGCCGAAGCGCAAAGTGCAATGGCCAAGGTCGATGCCGAGGCCGCCAGCC
>CANGQU010000044.1 GCA_947456345.1 Alphaproteobacteria bacterium
TCCGCACGGGCCAACGGCGTTATCGCCGGCTTCCCGATGATCGATTTCAAAGCTACTTTGACCGATGGCGCTTACCACGATGTCGATTCATCGGCATTGGCGTTTGAAATCGCTTCGCGCGCCGCTTACCGCGAAGGTATCGCCAAAGCCAGCCCGAAATTGCTGGAACCGATTATGAAAGTCGAAGTCGTCACCCCCGAAGATTATATGGGCGACGTCATCGGCGATCTGAACAGCCGCCGTGGCCAAGTCACCGGCATGGATCAGCGTGGCAATGCCCGCGTGATCAATGCGATGGTGCCGTTGGCGTCGATGTTCGGCTATGTCAATACGTTACGCTCGATGAGCCAAGGTCGCGCCCAATACAGCATGACCTTTGATCACTACGAAACCGTGCCGTCCAATATCTCGGACGAAGTGCGGGCTAAGTACGCGTAACGAGTGCCGGGTAAAGTCTTAGGAAACACCAATTAGTTTTTATGCGCAGAGGAGAGAGCAATGACCAAAGAGACCTTTAACAGAGCGAAGCCACACGTCAACGTCGGTACCATCGGTCACATCGATCATGGTAAAACCACCACCACTGCGGCTTTGACTGCCGTATCGGTCGGCGCCGGCTATATGAAGGGTGGCGCTATTTCTTATGACCAAGTTGCGAAAGCGTCTGAAAAAGACGGCCGTCGCGATTCGACCAAGATCATCACTATTGCGACCTCGCACGTTGAATATGAGTCCGAAGCGCGTCACTATGCCCACGTCGATTGCCCCGGCCACGCCGATTATGTGAAAAACATGATCACCGGCGCCGCGCAGATGGACGGTGCGATTCTGGTTGTTTCCGCAGCCGACGGCCCGATGCCGCAAACCCGCGAGCACGTGTTGCTGGCGCGTCAAGTTGGCGTTCCGAAAATCGTTGTTTTCCTCAACAAAGTTGATTTGGTTGACGATCCGGAATTGTTGGACTTGGTAGAAATGGAAATCCGCGATTTGCTGAACAAATATCAATTCGACGGCGACAAAACACCGATCGTGCGCGGCCAGGCCAAAGCGGCTTTGGAAAATCCGTCCGATCCGAAAGCCAACGAAGGCATTCGCAACTTGCTGAAAGCGTTGGATGAATGGATTCCGATGCCCGAGCGCGCCATCGACAAGCCCTTCTTGATGCCAGTTGAAGACGTGTTCTCGATCTCTGGTCGTGGTACCGTGTTGACCGGCCGTATCGAGCGCGGCATCGTCAAAGTCGGCGACGAGTGCGAAATCGTTGGTTTGCGCCCGACGGCGAAAACCGTTTGCACTGGCGTTGAAATGTTCCGCAAATTGCTGGACAAAGGCCAAGCGGGCGACAACGTCGGCGTATTGTTGCGCGGCACCAAGAAAGAAGACGTGGAACGCGGCCAAGTTTTGGCAGCTCCGGGTTCGATCACCCCGCACGCTAAATTCAAAGCCGAAGCCTATATTTTGAACAAAGAAGAAGGCGGCCGTCATACTCCGTTCTTCTCCAACTATCGTCCGCAGTTCTATTTCCGCACCACCGACGTGACCGGTCACGTGGTATTGCCGGCTGGAACCGAGATGGTAATGCCTGGCGACAACATTTCGATGGAAGTGCACTTGATCACTCCGATCGCGATGGACGAAGGTTTGCGTTTCGCAATTCGCGAAGGTGGCAAAACCGTCGGCGCCGGCGTGGTGACCAAGATTATCGAGTAGTAGTTGACGGATAACGGTTGACTGTTGCCACAAGGCGGCGGTCAACCGACAACCGCCAACCAATAAAAAAGAGGCAAGGGAAATGCAAAACCAAAGTATTCGTATCCGCGTCAAGGGCTTTGACCCCCGCGGTCTGGAAGGCTCTGTCCGCGAAATCGTCAGCACGGCAAACCGTACCGGCGCACGCGTGCGTGGCCCGATTCCTATGCCGACCCGGATCGAACGCTACACGGTAAACCGTTCGCCGCACGTCGATAAAAAGTCCCGCGATCAGTTCGAGATCCGCACCCATTTGCGCGTGCTGGATATCGTCGAGCCGACCCCGCAAACCATCGACGCCTTGATGAAGTTGGATTTGGCGGCGGGTGTGGACGTACAGATTAAGTTGTTGGATCAGTAATATAAGGTTGCAGGTATCTGGTTGCAGGTATCGGATTTTAAAACGAAAAAGGGAGAAGGCAGAGGTTGTTGATAAAAGGCAAGCGGATTGGGGATGTGAGTTTCATTTCCTAACACCCGACACCTGACACCCGAAACCTTGAAAAATATGCGTACAGGCTTGATTGCAAAAAAATTGGGGATGACCCGCTGGTATACCGAAGACGGCACGCACGTGCCCGTCACCGTCCTGCAAGTCGAAGGCTGCCAGGTAACGGCGCAATTGACCCAGGAAAAAAATGGCTACACCGCGGTGCAGATCGGTTTTGGCGAACGTAAGACCAAAAACCTCAGCAAGGCCGTGCGCGGCCATTTTGCCAAGGCCAAAGTCGAGCCCAAGGCCAAGTTGGCCGAATTCCGCGTCACGCCGGAAAATTTGCTCGAAGTGGGCGCTGAATTATCGCCCGAACATTTTGTTGTCGGTCAGTTTGTTGATGTCGCCGGTACTTCGATCGGTCGCGGCTTTCAGGGCCCAATGAAGCGTCACAATTTCGCAGGTTTGAAAGCCACACACGGTGTGTCGATTCGTCACCGTTCGCACGGTTCGACCGGTCAGCGCCAAGATCCGGGCCGCGTTTTCAAAAATAAACGCATGGCCGGTCATATGGGTGCGATTCGCGTTACCATGCCGAATTTGAAAGTGATCAATACCGATGTCGAATTGGGTGTCATTATGGTCAATGGCAACGTCCCGGGCGCAGAAGGCAGTTTCGTATTGATCCGCGATGCGATGAAAAAACCGGCGCACAAAGACGCGCCAAAACCGGCCGGTTTGAAAACTGCGCCGCAAGCGGCATAAGGATTAGGGGTAAGCTATGCAAGTTAATGTCATCAATTTAGAACACAAGCCGGCTGGGCAACTGAGCCTTTCGGCGGATGTTTTTGGTTTGTCGCCCTTGCGCAAGGACATCCTGGCGCGCGTGGTCAACTGGCAAATGGCCAAGCGCCAAGCCGGTACGCACAAGACCAAAGTGATCAGCGAAATCTCGGGCCGCAAGGCCAAGCCATGGGCGCAAAAAGGCACTGGCCGCGCCCGTCAAGGCAGCTTACGTTCTTCGCAGTTCCGTGGTGGTCAAACCGTGTTCGGTCCCGTCGTGCGCAGCCATGCTTTCAGCCTACCGAAAAAAATCCGCGCTTTGGGTTTGCGTATGGCTCTGTCGGCTAAGGCCGCCGAAGGCAAACTGATTATTGTCGATTCCGATCAATTGGCCCAGGCTAAGACCGGCGCAGTCGCCGCTTTTGCCAGCAAACTCAGCGGTCGTACCGCTTTATTCGTCGGTGGCGAGAAGTTGAACGAAAATTTTGCCAAAGCCGCCAGCAACGTGCCGAATTTCGACGTGCTGCCGCAAGTCGGCATCAATGTGTACGATGTGTTGCGCCGCGATACTTTGGTGTTGACCAAGGATGCTGTGGCACATTTGGAAACCCGTTTGGGCACTGGCGAAAAAGCCGCTGCCAAAGCAGCCAAGGCGCCCAAAGCGGCCAAAACCGTTAAAGCCGCCAAACCGGCTAAAGGAGCGTAATCATGGCCCAGGCAAAAACAAAAACCACGACCAAGCCTACGATTAGCCGCGAAGCCGCGACCCGTATTTTGCTGCGTCCGGTGATTACTGAAAAAGCGACCCGCACCAGCGAGCACAACCAAGTGGTATTCTTCGTGCCCATCGCCGCGCGCAAGCCGGAAATCAAGCAAGCCGTAGAAGTCTTGTTCAAGGTCAAAGTCAAGGCTGTGAACACGATCACCACCGGCGGCAAGGAAAAGCTTTTCCGCGGCCGTCTGGGCGAGCGTTCGGACAAGAAAAAAGCGATCGTCACCTTGGCCCAAGGCCAAACCATCGATATCACGAGCGGCATCTAAGCGACAGTTTAACGAGGCATAGCAATGGCACTGAAAACATACAATCCTACCACGCCGACGCTGCGTCACCTGATTACGGTGACCCGCGAAAACGTCTGGTCGGGCAAGCCGGTAAAATTCCTGACCGAAGGCAAGCATTCTTCGGGCGGCCGCAACAGCACCGGTCGCATGACCTCGCGCCATCGCGGCGGCGGTCACAAGCAGACTTATCGCATCATCGATTTCAAGCGTCGTAAATTCAACATCGAAGCGACTGTGGAGCGTTTGGAATACGATCCGAACCGCACTGCCTATATCGCTTTGATCAAATATACCGACGGCGAATTGGCCTATATTTTGGCACCGCAGCGTTTGCAAGCGGGCGATGTGGTCGTATCGGGCGAGCGCGTGGACATCAAGCCAGGCAATGCCATGCCGATCAAAAATATGCCGATCGGCACGATCATGCACAATATCGAATTAAAGCCCGGCAAAGGCGGCCAAATGGCTCGCTCCGCTGGAACGTTTGTGCAGTTGGTTGGCCGCGATCAAGGCATGGCGCAGCTGCGCATGACTTCGGGCGAAATGCGTTTGGTCAATGCCGAGTGCATGGCCACAATCGGCGCCGTATCGAACCAGGACGAGAAAAACATCGTGATCGCCAAAGCCGGCCGCAGCCGCTGGTTAGGCAAGCGCCCGCATGTGCGCGGTATCGCGATGAACCCGGTCGATCACCCGCATGGTGGCCGCACGAATGGCGGCAAACATTGGGTGACGCCGTGGGGCATTTCTTGCAAGGGCAAGAAAACCCGTCATAACAAATCGACCGACCGGTTTATCGTTCGCCGTCGTAATAGCAAAGTAGATGCGCAGTAGTTTTAGGGAGCATAGATAAATGGCACGTTCAGTTTGGAAAGGTCCTTTTTGCGATGGCTATCTGCTTAAGAAAGCAGAGAAGTCCAAAAGCTCGGGCCGCAAGGAAGTGATTAAAACCTGGTCGCGCCGTTCGACCATTCTGCCGCAATTCGTCGGGCTGACGTTTGGCGTGCACAATGGCAAAAAATTTATTCCGGTATTGGTTACCGAAAACATGGTTGGCCATAAATTGGGCGAGTTTGCGTTGACCCGTACTTTCAGCGGTCACACACCGGCCGACAAAGCCGCCAAGAAATCAGAGGGTTAATCGTTATGGGTAAGTCAGCAAAACCTAGCCGCCGTTTGGCCACCGAAGCCATCGCGCATTCCAAAAATCTGCGCGTTAGCCCGCGCAAATTGAATTTGGTCGCCGGTTTGATCCGCGGCCAAAAAGTGGGTGCCGCGTTGCAGCAATTGAATTTCTCGAAAAAGCGCATCGCGCTCGACGTTAAAAAATGCCTGCAATCCGCGATTGCCAATGCCGAAAACAATCAGCAATTGGATATTGATCTGCTGGTCGTCAAAGAAGCTTTCGTCGGCGTCAGCCTGGCGATGCGCCGGTTTCACACCCGTGGCCGCGGTAAATCCGCGCCGGTAGTTAAGCCGTTCGCGCATTTGACCGTCGTCGTCGCCGAGCAAGCCAAGCAGGCTCCCGCCAAAACCGTGAAAGAGAGTGCATAATGGGACAGAAGACTAACCCAATCGGCATGCGTCTTGGCATCAACCGCGCCCATGATTCGCGTTGGTATGCCAGCAAAAATTACTCCACTCAGTTGGAGCAAGATTTCGCTTTGCGCGCTTATGTTATTGAAAAACTGGGCGATCCCGCCGCAGTAAGCAAGGTCGTGATCGAGCGCATGACCGGGCGCGTCCGCATTACCATTTACAGCGGCCGTCCCGGCGTGATTATCGGTAAAAAAGGCGCCGACATCGAAAGCTTGAAAAAAGCACTGCAAAAAATGACCAAGGACGAAGTGTCCTTGAACATCATGGAAGTGCGCAAGCCCGAAGTTGACGCCAAGCTGGTGGCCGAAAATATCGCCCAACAGTTAGAGCGCCGCGTCGCTTTCCGCCGCGCCATGAAGCGCGCCGTGCAAAACGCGATGCGTTTGGGTGCTTTGGGTATTCGTATCAATTGCTCTGGCCGTTTGGGCGGGGCCGAGATCGCACGGATGGAGTGGTATCGCGAAGGCCGCGTGCCTTTGCACACCTTGCGCGCGGATATCGATTACGCCCGCGCTATCGCCGAGACCACGATGGGTATTTGCGGCGTCAAGGTTTGGATTTTCAAAGGCGAGATCATGGAACACGATCCATTGGCCGCCGAGAA
>CANGQU010000045.1 GCA_947456345.1 Alphaproteobacteria bacterium
GTTTTAATTGGCGGGCGGTTATCGCTGTATTCGCTGCCTTCCTTGTTGACTGGACCCCTCATGTCATGGTATATTTCTATTATGGATACATATTCTAGGCAATATTTACCCGCAATTTTATTGCTTTGCCTAGTCTTACCTGGCCTGGCAGCCGCAGGCAATTTTCCCAACCGTCAGTTGGACCAAGATTTTCGCTGGCAAAACGGCGCCGAACCTGCACCCCAAGCCCAAGCGCTGCGTTTTGGCAGCCCCGAAAAATACGTGCAATTGGATATCCAGCAGCAAACCGGCCAGGCCACGGCCAGCTGGCAAGGACTGGATTTAACCGGCCCGGCGATTCAAAGTGCCGTGGCCTTTAGTTATCGCGATGAAAAAGCGGGTTTTACCGGTAGCGCTAAAGTCGAGCAAATTTATAGCCCTGATTTGCTGAAACGCCAGCGTCAAGAGCTGCGTTTGGGTTTGGATAGCCTGGGTTGGACGAATGGTGAAATGTCCAGCATGTTTTACCTGATCGCCAGCCGCTTCAGCGATATGCGCGAGGGCATTAAAATCTATCCCGGTTTTCAATTTATGGGCAACGAATTCTCAACCGAGCTGGATGTGGATCTATCCGGCGATACGATGCTGTATTTCAAATACCGGTGGTAGGCATAGGCCGCTAACGCTCCAACCACGCCAGGCTTTCCAGATGATAAGTCTGCGGGAACATATCGATCATCTGCACCCCGCCCAACCGGTAACCGATTTTCAACAGCCAATCGATATCGCGTTTTTGTGTGGTCGGGTTACAGCTGACATAAACAATACGTTTTGGGTTTAATACCACCAACTCAGCCACGGTTTTATTCGTCAAGCCCGCGCGCGGCGGATCAATCACCGCCAGGGCATTATCCGCCGGCTGTCCCAACCTTTGCAACAACCGCTGGCCCCAGCCCGATTGGTACAAATCCTCGGCCCAGCTTTGATAATTCTCAAGCCCGTTTAATGCCGCGTTATCGTTGGCGATTTTGGCGGCTGTTTCATCCGCTTCGGCAGCGATAATCGGCATGCTGCCGCCCAGCAATTTACCAAGGGCGATGCCGAATAATCCCGTTCCCGAAAATAAATCCCACACCATAGACGGGGGGTGGGATTGGATAATGTCGGCAATCCGGGACATCAGGCGCGGCAGTATGCCGATATTGACCTGGAAAAAATTTTCGGCGTTGTAGCGCAGGACGACATCGCCCACCGTTTCTTCGAGATGATGTTGGCCAGCCAGCCAGACCGGGGGTTTATGCCGCAATTTTGCGCCCACGCCGCAAAGACCCGGGATATGCGCCATTGCATATTCCGCCAATTGTTTCACGCGTAGGTCGGCCACATCGGCCACTTCGAGGATTAGCAATAATTGGCTGCCCTGTTGCGCTTGGCGCAGCGTCAAGTGCTGCCAAAAACCGTCTTGGCCGGTGGTGCCCACAGCGTCGTGTTGTTGGATCCACGCCTTGACCATTTGCCCCGCTTGCCATAACGCTGGCGGCACTAAACGGCATTCTTGCAAATCCAGAATATGCCGAAACCGGCCGCGCGGGTGCAGGCCATAAGTAATCTCCCCCTCGGGCGGGCGGGTAAAGCCAAATTCCATTTTATTGCGGTAATGAAATTCATCGGGCGATAAAATCGGCGGCAGGATTTCAACCGCAGGGCCGTATATTTCACGCAAGATTGCAGCCTTGGCCGAAATTTGTGCATCAGGCGTCAAATGCTGATAACTGCAGCCACCGCAAATCCCCGCATGCTGACACGATACCGGGCGGCGGGCGTTGGCGTTCGGTGATTCAACCGCCACCATTTCGGCGTAACGCACGCCTTTGGCCTTTTTGTAGATACGCGCTTGGACAGTCTCGCCCGTTGCTACATTGTTGACGAACACGGTCTTGCCGCCATGATGCGCCAACCCCCAGCCACCGAAAACCAGTTTTTCGATGCGGCAGGAAAAAGGCGCGTTGTGATCCGGGCGCGCCTCTTGGTCTTGATCTAGTGGGGGAGGTGCAGTTTCCATAATTTATTGATCGTCAAGTAGGTGAAAGAACCCGACCAGGCGAAGAGAATCAACGCACAGATCGGCTGAATGCTGGTGAGAATGCGCAGCTCACCCTCGGGCGATAAATCGCCGAAGCCGAGCGTAGTATATACCTGGGCCGAGTAATAGAAATAATTCAGCGCGCTATGGTCAAAAGATCCGCCAAAACTGCTAATACGCCATACTTCGACGGCTAGGTAATAGGTTATAGCAAACAAGCCCACCGATAGGATATGTAGCGCTATCGTGCCCAGAATGATCACGATGATATAGCGGCGCGGCGCGTGATGAACGTGTTCCACAAAATAGGATAAGCCCCGCAACCCCTCGTAATGCAGAAAAACGCAGGCCAGGGTGACAAACGCCGTCAAGCCGATAATGGTTAGCATAAAAAAATCCCTCTCGCCCCGAGGGTGTAGAGGGATTTTAGCGCACGGTCAACCGTAGCAGGTTTAGTCCGCCTTGATACTGATTTTACGCGGCGCCGGCTTGATCTCCGCCAGCTTGGGAACGGTTATTTCCAACACACCGTTTTTGAACTTGGCTTCGACCTTGTCGGCTTGAACCGTCTCGGGCAGCTGGAACTGCCGGAAAAACTCGCCATAAAAGCTTTCGAGCCGGTGGTAGTTAATGCTCTTGCCTTCGCTTTTTTGCTCGCGCTTACCGGACAGACTCAGCAGCCCATCGTGCAATTCCAGGGTGATGTCTTTTTCTTCGACTCCCGGCAACTCCGCGCTGATCAAATAAGCCTGTTCGGTTTCAGCAATGTTCAGGCGTGGTTGCCATTGGCGGGTGGTTTCGCCCGGTGCGGCCGCATTGCCAAGAAAATCGCCGAATAATTTATCCAATTCCCGGTGCAGAGAGAAAATCGATGGGCCGCTGACTGATGGTGCACAGCTCCAAGGGGTGATGGTGCGTAAACGCATGGTAATCCTCCATTCAAATGTGGGGCGGGTGTTGCCGCCCGGATAAATTGGAAATGGTGATTACTGGGAGTGGGTGCAAGTAGGTAAAAAATATAATTTGCCACATCTTGAAAACAGCCAAATGCTACCTAACAAAAAACCGGCGGGGTTTTGGCCCCGCCGGTCGGTATCGATCCAAAAGTCGCGGCCGATATTAGGCGGCGCGGCGGCTTTGGTTTTGGTTGTTGTTATAGCTGCTACCGCTGCTGCTCGAGCTGCTGGAGCTATCGGCAGTGAACAGAACGTTGCCAACCAGGCCAGCGATCGCGGCACCGACGAACGGTCCGATCAAATAGCTGATGATGTTGGTGAAATCGCCGGCGAAAATAGCCGGAGCCAGGATACGAGCCGGGTTCAAAGCGGCGCCGGTCAAGGAGCCGATCAACAAACCGCCCAAAACCAAGGTCGAGCCGATGGCCAAACCGGCCAGGCTGCGCGAAATGGTTTGCGCGCTGGTCACGCCCAATACGGTCAGGGCCAGGAAGAAGGTGCCAACCGCTTCGGCGATAATGATCGTGGTGGCTGATACGCCGATGGCCGGGGTGGCAACGGTGGTGGCCAACGAAGCGTTAGCAAACAAGGTTTGGCACAACAAAACGGCCAAAATTGCGCCAACCAATTGCGCGGCTAGGTAAGAAACGAATTCTTGGCTGCTGATGCGATTGCTAATTGTTGCGGCAAGGGACACGGCCGGGTTAAAGTGACCGCCAGAAATTCCGCCCACAGCATAGATCATAGTCATCAGCGCCAAACCGCCAGCCAATGCAGCCATCAGGCCCGACTGGCCCGATAAGATTGTTCCGCAAACGGCGGCAACCAAGGCGAAGGTACCGATCGCTTCGGCGATGAACTTTTTGCTTGTGCTGTTAATCATGAGTTAGCTCCTTTGTTGAGTGGGTTTCTGGCCGTCGGCGCAATGTTAATATTTGACCGAACAACCATATGGGCGAGTCGATGAAACACTCACCGATTTGTCGCCCAAAACTTCATCCAATGCCGCCGCCACATAATTGTGCGCGGTTTTGACATCGGCTGAATCGCTGGAGTTATTGTCGTCGATAGCGCCCTGATAGACCAAGACACCTTGTTTATCGATGACATACATATGGGGGGTGGTTTTAGCGCCATACATCCGGCCAATGGTGCCGGTCGGGTCCAAAATTTTATAGCTGGGGCTGGCATTAAGTTCGGCGGTCAGCTGATTGGCCTTGGCGGTATCGATATTGCCTTGTTTGCCTGGAGCCGAGGAGTTGATGGTTAACCATACCACGCCCTTGGCGGTATAGGTTTTTTGCAATTTCTGCATTTTGCCGATGGAATAGAATTTTTTGACAAAGGGGCATTCCGGGTTGTTCCATTCCAAGACCACAGTCTTACCCTTGAACTGACCCAAGGAAATATTTTCGCCGGTAGTGGCAGTAGTGCTAAAAGCCGGGGCTGCTTGTCCGGTTTCGACCATGGCGGCTGCGGTATGGGATTGCCAGTAATACAATCCCGCGCTTGCGATCACGGCCAGGCCCAGGGCGATTCGATAGAATTTTTTACGTTGCTGCATGCTTTACTCTCTATGTATGGGTTGAACTATTTCGTGCCACACATAGGTTGATTGGTAAATATTGCCACAATTCGGTCATACCGATTGCTATCTGTCCTGAGCATAGGAAGCGCTATTTCCCTGTCAACCATAATACGCGCCCGAAGCGGCGATTCACTGTGGATGCTGTGGCTTTTTGGGATCGCACAGTATTAGTCAGAATTTGGATCGAAATCACTTGTTATCTTGTTGTAAATAAAATATTTTATTGGCTATGAAGTTGGATTTAGCTACCCCTGCACCCCTTTGGTTGCATTCGCAATTGCGAAACGACACGCATTACCTCGGCGCTTTACCGCTATGTGCCGTGTTGTTGATGAATAATGCCGCTTGCCCTTGGATTATCCTCGCTCCAGCCTCTGGACAGTGGCGCGAAGTAATCGACTTGCCGCAAGATTTGCGGCGGCAATTTTGGGCCGAAGTCGACCTGGCCAGTCATGTCTTGGCCAAAAACTTTGCGCCCGAAAAGATCAATATTGCCGCCTTGGGCAATATGGTGCCGCAATTGCACATGCATATTGTCGGACGCCGGGCAGACGATCCGGCCTGGCCCCGCCCCGTGTGGGGTAATTTACCGCCCAATCCTTATGCGGATGCGGTGGCGGGGATCGATGCTTGGCGGCGCGGTTTTGCCGCCATAGGGGATTTTTAAATCTCCGCCCGATTATGGTTTCGCATTGGCGGCTGCCATCAGCGCCTCTATTCTTGGCGCAGAACCAAGTCTCAACCTCGGAGATGTCATGCAAAAATTCACTGCCGTATCCATGCTCGCTTTGGCTGCCGCGATTTTCTGTCCCGGCCAGGCGCAGGCAAACGACAAATACCTAAACGCCGTCGGCTTTTACGGCACGGTCAATGCCGGATATTCCAGCCTTTTGGAATCTGATGTCACCCCGGCTACGGGCGCAACGGCCGTGAACAAGGGCGATAACGGTTATAACTTCGGGGTGGGTGTTGGCTATAAATGGAATCGGTATTTGCGCACCGAATTGGCCGGGAATTATGCCAATACGGATGTCGGCAATACGCCTGCTGCTTCGGGTGATGTGACCGCCTGGTCGGGGATGTTGAACAACTACGTTTATGTCCCGGCCGAGGGGATGTATGTCCGTCCATATTTCGGGGTCGGTATCGGCGCGGTCGGGGTTAAGCTGGATGCGAATGGTGTCAACGGCGTGACCGGTTCGGTCGATGACAATGATGTCCAGGTTGCTTATCAAGGTATCGTTGGCATGGAATTGCCGGTGGCAGAAAAAGCCGCGCTGGGCTTGGAATATCGTTATTTCCAGGCTAATGATTTATCCCTGCGCACCGGTGGCGGTGCTGCGTTTGATTATGAATATGCCAGCCACGCGATCAACTTGCGCTTGAATGTAGACTTTTAAATATTTGTATATAAAAGATTAAAAAACCGCTGCCACACCCTGGCGGCGGTTTTGTTATCTCGCAGCCGCACATCATGGAATTGTCATATTAATGGCTTATTATGCAAATTAGGGTTACAGTAACCCTATCGTCCCTGGGGCTGGGATA
>CANGQU010000046.1 GCA_947456345.1 Alphaproteobacteria bacterium
TACTGGTCCAGCGCGATTTAAATCTGCCCGAGCCGTCCAAACGCGCCAAAGGCCCCCGTTACACCCCCGTCAACAAACGCCAGGACAAGCCGGATGGCGTCGCCTGGCTGGTCAAGCAACATCCGGAATTACTGGATGCACAAATCGGCCGCTTGATGGGCACGACCAAGCCCACGATCAAAGCGATTCGCGAGCGTACCCATTGGAACATGGCCAATATCAAACCGCGCCACCCAGTGGGTTTGGGTTTGTGCTCGCAGCCGGATTTGGACGCCGCCGTGGCTAAGGCCCAGCGCCGGTTGGCCAATATCGAAAAAGCCGCCGCCAAAGCCGCCAAATTGGCAGTCCAACAGACCGAACAAGCTGCCAACGCCTTAGCCGCTGTGAACAACCCAGTCAGCAACATCATGCCCGAAGCCGAAGTGGCGAATGGGTAGCAAGTAAGCCGTAATTGGTAAGCAGTAAGCGGGTTGCTTACTGCTTACTCACTCCCTATCCTCCACCCTCCACTGGATACTATGATGACTGCAGCAAAAAAAATCGAACCATCGGTGCATTTGTTGAACGCGAAATTGTGCCAGGAATTGGGCATTACCAAGGAACAAATCAGCGGCGGCAGCTTGTCCGTCCGCTCGCCGATTGATGGGATGGAAATCGCGGCGGTCAAGGCCGATGAGGCAAAAACGGTTGCGGTGAAAATCGGTTTGGCGCAAAACGCTTTTTTATACTGGCGCAGCGTACCGGCACCCGTGCGCGGCGAATTGATCCGCCTGTTGGGCGAAGAATTGCGCGCGCATAAACAAGCCTTGGGCGAATTGGTGACCATCGAAGCGGGTAAAATTTTATCCGAAGGTTTGGGCGAAGTGCAGGAAATGATCGATATCTGCGATTTCGCCGTGGGCCTCTCGCGGCAATTATACGGCCTGACCATCGCATCCGAGCGGCCCAATCACCGCATGATGGAACAATGGCAGCCATTGGGCGTGGTGGGTGTGATCAGCGCGTTCAATTTCCCGGTTGCGGTGTGGTGTTGGAATTTCGCGCTGGCGATTGTTTGCGGCGATGCTGTCGTTTGGAAACCGTCCGAGAAAACTTTGGTCACAGCAATCGCGTGTCAAAATATTTTCCTCCGCGCTTTGCAAAAATTTAACGCTGCGCATGGCAACAAAGCACCGGAACATTTATCCGTGTTGATTTTTGGCAAGGCCGATGTAGGTGCCGCCATGGTATCGGATACGCGCGTGCCATTGGTCTCGGCCACGGGTAGCACCCGCATGGGCCGCGAGGTGGCGCCCGTGGTGGCCAAACGTTTGGGCCGCAGTTTGTTGGAATTGGGTGGCAATAACGCGATGATCGTAGCCCCCAGCGCGGATTTGAATCTTGCGTTGCGCGCGATTTTGTTTTCCGCCGTCGGCACCGCCGGGCAACGCTGCACCACCTTGCGCCGCTTGATCGTGCATAAATCCATCCATGCCGAATTGGTGGAAAAATTACAAAAAGCCTATCAATCGGTGCGCGTAGGCAATCCGCTCGAGGCGCAGACATTATGCGGCCCCTTGATCGACCGCGCATCGTTCGATGGCATGCAGTCAGCGTTACAAAGCGCCAAGGCACAGGGCGGAACGGTGTTGTGCGGCGGCACACGCGTATTTGCCGATGTTTATCCCGATGCGTTTTATGTGACGCCCGCTTTGGTGCAAATGCCGGGGCAGACCGAGCAAGTTAAACACGAAGTGTTCGCGCCGATTTTATATGTACTCAGTTATGAAAATCTGGCCGATGCGATTGCGCTGCAAAACGATGTCCCCCAAGGCTTGTCGTCGTGCATTTTCACGAACGATGTGCGCGAGGCGGAATTGTTCCTATCCGCTAGCGGTTCCGATTGCGGCATTGCGAATGTGAATATCGGCCCATCCGGGGCAGAAATCGGTGGCGCATTCGGTGGCGAAAAAGACACTGGCGGTGGCCGTGAGTCGGGCAGCGATTCGTGGAAAGCCTATATGCGCCGCACCACCAACACCGTCAATTACGGCACGTCGTTACCGTTGGCGCAGGGCGTGGTGTTTGATATTTAGTCGACAGTCGTTAGGCGATAGTTGTTAGTGACTTAGTT
This sequence comes from Alphaproteobacteria bacterium, assembly GCA_947456345.1. GTDB lineage: Bacteria > Pseudomonadota > Alphaproteobacteria > SHNJ01 > SHNJ01 > CANGQU01. Next base: position 2,114 of record CANGQU010000046.1, read on the forward strand.
CCGCGATGCTGCGTGTGTCGTCATACATCACGGCCAAGATATTTTCCATCAAGCCAGGCGGGCCGGGCAGGGCGGTTGCATCAATGCCGGGAATGGTGACCGCCGTTTTTACCGGCACGCTTTGACAGGCACCCAGCGGCAGCCCAATCAACAACAGCAAAAGAAATGCGCGGATCATCATCCGCCCATCCTAGGCGGCAAAGGTTAAGTTTAGGTGTGCAAAAAATAAAAACCCCGCCGAGGCGGGGTTTGGTGCTATTACGCCCATGCCTCTAGGCGGCGTCGGATTTGCGTTTTTCCAACTCGCTGATTTCTTGTTTCAGGGTCAGTTTCTTCTTTTTCAATTCGGCGATAATGTAAAAATCCGGCATCGGGCGAGCGCCTTCGATGCGCAGCGCCTCGTCGATATTGGTGTGCTTTAATTTTAACGTGTTGATACGATCGGTGATCACGCTATCTGCCTCCGTGTTTGGGGTTGGGATAGAATCGGATGATTGCACGACTTAACTCCATCAAAACGCTGGCTTGCCGGGTTTTAGCCGCGCGCTGGCGGTTTTTATTGCACTTGCGAAGAAGCCAGAATATCACCAGTATATTACGAATCGCTTAAATTCGCAAGGAGACATTGAAATAAAATTATTACAATTTGGGGTAATTTTGTTATTAAAAGGCGAGAGTGGAGAGGTGGGAGTTTAGAGGGGCAAAGCCACTCGCCTAATTTACCGATCCCCCAAACATATCCCCAAACCACGGGCGGTTTGCACCATGGCGCCGTCCACTTCGACCGCGCGGTAGGATGCGATCGCCTCGGTAATCGGCACATCGGTCAAACCGCGATTGCGCCAAACGACGATGCGATCAAATTTTCCTTGCGCCACCAAATCCACGGCATGCACGCCAAACGACGATGCCAGCACGCGGTCATGCGGGCTGGGCTGACCGCCGCGTTGCACGTGGCCCAAAACAGTGACGCGGGTTTCCGCCCCTGTTTCCTGGGCAATGCGGGTGCCTAGATATTGGCCGATGCCACCATAGCGCACTTGGCCATCGGCAAATTTGTGCATGACGGGTTCGTTTTTCTCGGTCTTGACGGCCTCGGATACAACGACCAGGGCAAAGTTGCGCCCATTGCCGCGCAAGGAATCAATCTTGGCCTTGACCGCGGCCATGTTCCATGGAATTTCCGGCATTAAAATCACATCCGCGCCCCCGGCGATGCCGGATGCCAGCGCGATGTGCCCGGCGTCACGCCCCATCACTTCGAGGATCATGACGCGGTGATGGCTGGCGGCGGTGGGTTGCAAACGATCCAATGCTTCGGTGGCGACATTGACGGCGGTGTCGTAACCGACGGCGGTTTCGGTCGCGCCCAAATCATTGTCGATGGTTTTCGGCACGCCGACGAAATTGATGCCGCCTTGTTGCGCCATGCGGCGCAAAATCGCCATCGAGCCGTCGCCGCCCATCGAGATCAACGCGTTCAGGCCCAGCTGGTTGTAGCCGTCGATGACCTCGTTACTGCGGTCTTTTTTGCTGCCATCTGGCATCGGATAGGCGAATGGGTCACCGGAATTGACCGTGCCCAAAAACGTGCCACCCTGGCGCAGGATATTGGTATCGACATCGGCGATGGTGAGTTTTTTATAGCGCATGGGCCGGTCCATCAGCCCCTTGGTGCCGTCATAAATGCCATAGACTTCCCAGCCATAATGCAAAATGGCGCGATGCACCACGGCGCGGATGACCGCGTTTAGGCCGCTGCAATCGCCGCCGCTGGTTAAGACCCCGATTTTTTTGATGTTCGACATTGGAAACCTTGTGCGCAAACTATGATGGACTATCGTTTTAATACCACTTTTGCTGTAGCGCAGCAATCCGCCCGGGCGAAGAAATTGTTGAAAAAACAGCCTTTTCATCATATAATGCGCCATGGCATGGGGTGGCTTGTCCACACCCGGCTTTTTTTATTTTTATCGGTGCTGGGGCGCAAGGTTGGGGCATGGACAATATTTCGGTATTGCGGGATAAATTGGAAAAATTGCGGCAAGAGCACCGCGATCTGGACGATACCATCCGCAGCCTGCAATTGACCGGCGCCGACCAAATGCAGTTAGCGCGGTTGAAAAAACGCAAACTGGGCCTGAAAGATCAAATGAGCTTTATTGAAAGCAAGTTGATTCCCGATATTATCGCCTAAATTCTTTCTGTCTCGCTCCGCCTAACCTTATTTATGATGTGTTGTCATGCCCAGCCGCAAAAGCAAAACCGTCAAACATCCACACATCGGCATTATTATGGGTTCGCCCAGCGATTGGGACACCATGCGGCATACGGCCGACATGCTGGACGAATTCGGCGTCGCATATGAAACGCTGGTTGTCTCGGCGCATCGCACCCCGCAGCGTTTGTATCAATACGCGCAGGATGCGGTCGGACGCGGCTTGCAGGTCATCATCGCGGGTGCCGGGGGGGCGGCGCATTTGCCCGGCATGGCGGCGTCCTTGACCCCGCTGCCGGTGTTGGGCGTGCCGGTAGAATCCAAAGCATTAAAAGGTCAGGACAGTTTGCTGTCGATTGTGCAAATGCCGGCGGGCGTGCCGGTTGGGACATTGGCTATCGGTGTGGCGGGGGCCAAGAACGCGGCGTTATTGGCGGTGGGCATTTTGTCGCTGCGCGATGCGGCCCTGGCCAAGAAATTGGCGCGTTATCGGCATTTGCAAACATCGGGGGTGCCGCTTAATCCGCGCGCCAAGGTCAAGCCGCCGTTGCTGCGTGCCCGGAAAAAGAAATAACATGGCATCGATCGCACCGGGCAAAACCATCGGCATTTTGGGCGGCGGGCAGCTGGGCCGCATGCTGGCCATTGCCGCTGCTGAAATGGGTTATCGCACGCATGTGTTTTGCCCCGAAGCCGATCCCTGTGCCGCGCAAGTCGCCAACGATGTGACAATTGCCGCTTACGAGGATCAGGCGGCGCTCGATAAATTTGCCCAGGCAGTGGATGTGGTGACGTTGGAATTTGAAAACGTGCCGGTAGCCGCATGCGAATTTTTGGCGAAAACCGTGCCGGTGCGTCCGGGGGCGGGCGTGTTGCGTATTGCCCAAGACCGTTTGTTGGAAAAACAATTCGCGCAGAAATTGAAAATCCCCACCGCCGAATTTTATGCGGTCGATAGTTTGGCGGATTTGGAACGCGCGGTGTTACAAGCAGGCTTGCCCGCGATTTTGAAAACGCGGCGCTTTGGTTATGACGGCAAGGGCCAGGTAAAAATTAAAAAACCGTCCGAGCTAGCCGGGGCATGGGAGGCGATTGGGCGGCAAAGCGCGATCCTCGAAGCCATGGTCGATTTTAAATTGGAATTGTCGGTCATCGTCGCGCGCAGTCCCAGCGGCGAGGTGGTGACATTCCCCGCCGTCGAAAACCGGCACAAGAATCATATTTTGGATGAAACCATTGTGCCCGCGCCCATTTATCCGCGCATCGCCAAAGCGGCCGAGACCATGGCGCGTAAAATGGCGCAGCAGATAAAGCTGCAGGGGTTGATGGCGGTTGAAATGTTTTTGGGCGCGCGCGATGTGATTTACATGAACGAAATAGCGCCCCGCCCGCATAATTCCGGGCATTGGAGCATCGATGCCTGTATCACCAGCCAATTCACCCAGGCGATTCGCGCCGTGTGTGATTTGCCGCTGGGCAGCACGGCGATTTTATCGCCCTGCCGGATGAAGAATTTATTGGGCGATATGATTTACAACTATGAGCGGTATTTAACCGAACCCAACACCAAATTGCATTTATACGGCAAAGACGATCCCAAACCCGGCCGGAAAATGGGGCATGTTACGCGATTGCTGCGGAAGTAGGTGTTAGGTTTCAGGTTTCAGTATCTCAGATTCCTGCCTGTCTGATACCTGACAGCCGACAACTGACACCTACTCGAAGAACTCGCGCAGTTTTTTTTCCAACATCGGCTCGACCCCCGCTGACTTTGGAATCACCAAAATCGTATTATCGCCCGCAACCGTACCCAGCAA
>CANGQU010000047.1 GCA_947456345.1 Alphaproteobacteria bacterium
CAGCGCATGCTCGATCTCGCCCAAATCGCCAAAAGATTTGCCTTCGCCCGGCAAACCTTCGCGCAGCATGGACAAATAATAAATCCCCAAGACGATATCCTGGGTCGGCACGATGATCGGTTTGCCGTTAGCGGGGCTGAGAATGTTGTTGGTCGACATCATCAGCACGCGTGCTTCCAATTGCGATTCCAACGACAGCGGCACGTGCACGGCCATCTGGTCGCCGTCGAAATCCGCGTTAAAAGCGGTACAGACCAAGGGGTGCAATTGAATCGCCTTGCCCTCGATCAACACGGGCTCGAACGCCTGGACGCCCAAGCGGTGCAGCGTGGGAGCGCGGTTCAACAACACCGGATGCTCGCGAATGACTTCGGATAAAATATCCCAAACTTCAGGACGCTCTTTTTCGACCATGCGCTTGGCGGCTTTGATGGTGCTGGCCATGCCGTATAATTCCAGTTTGGAATAGATAAACGGCTTGAACAATTCGAGCGCCATTTTTTTCGGCAAACCGCATTGATGCAGTTTCAATTCCGGACCCACGACGATAACCGAACGGCCGGAATAGTCGACGCGTTTGCCCAACAAGTTTTGGCGGAAGCGGCCCTGCTTGCCTTTGAGCATATCGGACAGCGATTTCAACGGACGTTTATTGGCACCCTGAATGACGCGGCCACGGCGGCCGTTGTCGAACAACGCATCCACCGATTCTTGCAGCATGCGTTTTTCGTTACGGACGATAATGTCCGGTGCGCGCAATTCCATCAACCGCTTGAGGCGGTTGTTGCGGTTAATGACGCGGCGATACAAATCGTTCAAATCCGAAGTCGCAAAACGGCCGCCATCCAATGGCACCAACGGGCGCAATTCGGGCGGAATCACCGGTACCACCTCGAGGATCATCCAATCCGGGCGGGTGTTGGAGGCGATAAACGCATCGACGGTCTTTAAACGCTTGACCAGTTTTTTGCGTTTCATTTCCGAGTTCGATTCACGCAATTCTTCACGCAGGCGGATTTGCTCTTCTTTCAAATCAATCGCCTGCAACAGCGTGCGGATCGCTTCGGCGCCGATTTGGGCGGTGAAGTTGTCGCCAAATTCGTCTTGCGCTTTGATGTAATCTTCTTCGTTCAGCAACTGGCCTTTTTTAAGGCTGGTCATGCCGGGTTCGATAACGACATAAGATTCGAAATACAAAACTTTTTCCAGCTCGCGCAGGGTGATGTCCAACAACAAGCCGATACGGGATGGCACGGATTTCAAGAACCAGATATGCGCAACGGGGCTGGCCAATTCGATATGGCCCATGCGGTCGCGGCGGACTTTGGTCAACGTCACTTCGACGCCGCATTTTTCGCAGATAATGCCTTTATATTTCATGCGCTTGTATTTGCCACACAAGCATTCGTAATCCTTGACCGGGCCGAAAATGCGCGCGCAGAACAAGCCATCACGCTCGGGCTTGAAGGTGCGGTAATTGATGGTCTCGGGCTTTTTGATCTCGCCATGCGACCAGCTGCGGATTTGCTCGGCGCTGGCAATGCTGATCTTGATCTGATCAAAGCTTTGCGGACCGCTTGTCGCATTGAATAAATTCGCCAATTGGTTGTTCATTTTTTACTCCAATTACCTTTTTAACCTGCTGTACCCAATCGCCGCCACGGCGCCCATAGACGCCGTGGCGATTTGTTTTATAGATCCGATTGTTGCAATTCCACGTTCAAGCCCAAGGATTTGATTTCCTTGACCAAAACGTTGAACGATTCGGGGATACCCGCTTCGAAATTGTCGTCGCCGCGAATAATGGCTTCGTAGACCTTGGTGCGTCCGGAAACGTCGTCCGATTTCACGGTCAACATTTCCTGCAAAGTATAAGCCGCGCCATAAGCTTGCAATGCCCAGACTTCCATCTCCCCGAAACGCTGGCCGCCGAACTGGGCCTTGCCGCCCAGAGGCTGCTGCGTAACCAAGGAATAAGGCCCGATAGAACGCGCGTGAATCTTGTCGTCGACCAAGTGGTGCAGTTTGAGCAAATACATATAGCCGACGGTGACCTGGCGGGCGAATTGCTCGCCGGTGCGGCCGTCATACAACGTCACCTGACCGGATTTTTGTAAACCCGCGCTTTCCAACGCCGTTGTGATTTCCAACTCGCTAGCGCCGTCGAATACGGGCGTTGCCACCGGCACACCACCGCGCAAGTTCGAGCCCAGCTCCAATAACTCGTTGTCGTTCATTTTGCCGATGTGCTTGTACACTTCGTCGCCATAAACGTCTTTTAGCTTGGCTTTCAATTCGTTGGTATTGGCGTTTTTCTGCTGGATCGCCTGGATCATTTCATTGATCTGGCGGCCCATACCGGCGCTGGCCCAACCCAAATGAGTTTCCAAAATCTGTCCGACATTCATCCGGCTTGGAACGCCCAACGGGTTCAAGACGAAATCGACATGCGTGCCGTCTTCCAGCATGGGCATATCCTCGATCGGAACGATATTGGAAATAACCCCTTTGTTGCCGTGGCGGCCGGCCATTTTATCACCGGGCTGCAATTTGCGTTTGACGGCCACGAATACCTTGACCATTTTCATGACGCCAGGCGGCAATTCATCGCCGCGCTGCAACTTCTCGACCTTATCTTCGAAACGGTTTTGCAGAACTTTGACACCGTCGTCGAATTGCTTTTTCAGCGCCTCGATATGATCCATTTGCGCGTCGTCGGCGATCACCAGTTGACGCAGCAGATGGTTCGGTGTTTCGGCCAAAGTGGCGCTGTCCAATTTCACGCCTTTTTTCAAATTGCCGTCTTTGGGCGCGGTGGTAACTGTCTGCCCCTCGAGCAAGACTTTCAAGCGGGCGATAAAGCTGCGTTCCAAAATCGCGCGTTCATCGTCGCGATCCTTGGCCAGGCGGGCGATTTCGGTGCGCTCGATCGACATGGCGCGCTCGTCCTTATCTACGCCGCGGCGGCTAAAGACCCGCACTTCGACGATGGTGCCGGAAATGCCCGGCGGTACGCGTAACGAGGTATCGCGCACATCGGATGCTTTTTCGCCGAAAATCGCACGCAGCAATTTTTCTTCGGGTGTCATCGGCGATTCGCCCTTGGGCGTCACTTTGCCGACCAAGATATCGCCAGCCTTTACTTCGGCGCCGATATAGATGATCCCAGCTTCGTCCAAATTGCGCAAAGCTTCTTCGCCGACGTTTGGAATGTCGCGGCTGATTTCTTCTTGGCCCAATTTGGTGTCGCGGGCCATGACTTCGAATTCTTCGATGTGGATGCTGGTGAACACGTCGTCGCGGACGATGCGCTCCGAGATCAAAATCGAATCCTCGAAGTTGTAACCGTTCCATGGCATGAACGCGACCAAAGCGTTACGGCCCAACGCCAATTCACCCAGATGGGTAGACGGGCCGTCAGCAATCACGTCACCCGCTTTGACCACGTCGCCCACTTTGACGATGGGGCGTTGGTTGATACAGGTGCTTTGGTTGCTGCGCTGGAATTTCAGCAGGGTGTAAATATCGACACCCGGCGAATCAGATTTAGTCTGTTCGGTAACGCGGATCACGATCCGGTTGCCTTCGACTTGATCAACGATACCGCCACGTTTAGCGACGACCGAAGCACCAGAATCACGGGCAACGGTTTCTTCCATGCCGGTGCCGACCAGCGGCGCTTCGGCTTGGATCAACGGCACGGCCTGGCGCTGCATGTTGGAACCCATCAATGCGCGGTTAGCGTCATCGTTTTCCAAAAATGGAATCAAGGCGGCAGCAACCGACACCAATTGCTTGGGCGAAACGTCCATCATTTCGATGTCTTGCGGGCGGGCCAAAATAAAGTCCCCACCCTTGCGGCAGGAAATCAAATCGGCGGTGAATTCGCCCTTGTCGTTCAATTCGGCGTTGGCCTGCGCTACGGTATATTTCTCTTCCTGGCTGGCCGATAAATAGACCACTTCGCTGGTGACTTTGCCGTTCGCAACCTTGCGATAGGGCGATTCGATAAACCCATATTGGTTGATGCGGGCATAGGTGGCCAGCGAGTTGATCAGACCGATATTCGGCCCCTCGGGCGTTTCAATCGGACAGATCCGGCCATAATGGGTTGGGTGCACGTCGCGCACTTCGAAACCGGCGCGTTCGCGGGTCAAGCCGCCCGGTCCAAGGGCAGAGAGGCGGCGTTTATGGGTGATCTCCGATAACGGATTGGTTTGATCCATAAACTGCGACAATTGGCTCGAGCCGAAAAATTCGCGCACCGATGCCGCCGCCGGTTTGGCGTTGATCAAATCGTTCGGCATCACGGTGTCGATTTCGACGCTGCTCATGCGTTCGCGGATCGCGCGCTCCATCCGCAGCAGACCCAAACGGTATTGGTTTTCCAGCAATTCCCCAACCGAGCGGACGCGGCGGTTGCCCAAATTATCGATATCGTCGCCCATGCCGCCGGAATGTTTCAATTCATGCAGGGTTTTCAAGATGGTGATGATATCCACCTTGCGCAGCACACGCAAATTATCGTCGGTCTCAAAGCCTAAACGCGAATTCATTTTCACGCGGCCAACGGGCGATAGATCGTAACGCTCGAGGTCAAAGAATAGGCTGGTAAACAAGGCGTCGGCAGCTTCCAAAGTTGGCGGCTCGCCCGGACGCATAACACGATAAATATCCAACAATGCGTCTTCGCGGTTAAAATTTTTGTCAATTGCCAAGCTGTTGCGCAAATACGGGCCGACATTGACGCCGTCAATTGCCAATAACTTGATCTCTTTGATATTGAGCTTTTCGAACTGCTTCAACAAAGCCGAGGTGATTTCATCCCCCGCTTCGCACAACACTTCGCCCGATTCCGGGTTGATCATATCGACGGCGACGTATTGGCCGGTCAATTCCTCTTCGGACAGCAAACGATCTTTTAATCCGTCGGCTTGAATTTTCTTGCCCAAGCGCGGGGTCATTTTGGTGCCAGCTTCGGCGATGACTTTGCCGGTGGCGGCGTCGCGCAAATCAAAGGCTAATTTGTGGCCCAACAACGCTTCGGGGTTAAATTCGGTTTTCCAATTGCTACCATCGCGCTTGATTTTGTACTGACCATAGAAGCTATGCAGGATTTCTTCTTTTGACATGCCCTGCGCCTCGAGCGGGTCCAAACGCTCGCCTTTGGCGGCGCGCTCGGCGCGGCGCTGTTCCGTTTCAGCAGAATCCAACGCCAACAACAAAGTGGTCGCAGGCAGTTTGCGCTTGCGATCGATGCGCACATACATCAAATCTTTGGCATCGAATTCGAAATCCAACCACGAGCCGCGATAGGGAATGACGCGGGCATTGTATAAAAACTTGCCGCTGATATGGGTCTTGCCCTTGTCGTGGTCGAAAAACACGCCGGGGCTGCGGTGCATTTGGCTGACGATAACGCGTTCGGTACCGTTGACAATAAATGTGCCGTTACCGGTCATCAGCGGCATGTCGCCGAAATAGACGTCTTGCTCTTTGATGTCGCGGATCGATTTCGCACCCGTGTCGGCGTCAACATCCCACACCACCAAACGCAAAGTGACTTTTAATGGAGCAGCAAAAGTAAGACCGCGTTGACGGCATTCGTCGGTATCATATTTCGGATCTTCGAGTTCGTATTTCACAAACTCCATTTGCGCGTTGCCGGAGAAATCGGAAATCGGGAACACGGATTTAAACACCGCGTTCAATCCGGTATCGGTGCGTTTTTCGGCCGGGGTATAAATTTGCAAGAAATTGTCGTACGAGGTTTTTTGCACCTCGATCAAATTGGGCATAGCCGCCACTTCGGCGATACGGCCAAAGGACTTGCGGATTCTTTTGCGCTGCGCAAAACTGAGGGCCAAATTGGACGATTTCATCGACGCTGCTCCATATAATTATGACGCTAAAAAACGCCCGCGCCGAACCGGCGGGGCAATAGCGAGTTAGAATTTTAAAAGAGTAGAAATCTGGGCAATGGGATTGAAAAACAAACAAAAATCGAAATTCGTATCGATGTGCATAATTCCCCTCGCCGCTGAAAGAGGAGGATTTATAGAGGATTTATAGCAGCTTGCCTAGCCCCCATTATCAAAAAAAGGTAATTTTTTTACAAAATGTTTCACGTGAAACATTTC
>CANGQU010000048.1 GCA_947456345.1 Alphaproteobacteria bacterium
ATGTCTTTGCCCTTCCTGCAAATCGATCCCGTCGCCATCGCTATCGGACCGCTGGTCATCCGTTGGTACGCCTTGGCCTATATCGCTGGTATTCTGGGTGGGTTATATTATGCGCGGTATTTATGCCGCCGCTTTCAACCCCGCTTTACCAACGTCATTTTGGACGATGCGATTTTCTGGGCAACCTTGGGTATTATATTTGGCGGGCGCATCGGCTATTGCCTGTTTTACAAACCCGAATATTACTTGATGCAGCCATGGGAAATTTTCTATTTATGGCATGGCGGCATGTCATTCCATGGCGGGTTTTTGGGCGTGCTATTGGCGATGATCCTATTTGCGCGCCATCGCCGCCTGCCATTTTGGCCGCTGATCGATATTGCCGCCTGCGTGACGCCGATCGGGCTGGGCTTGGGTAGGATCGCAAACTTTATCAACGGCGAATTATATGGCCGGGTTACCGATGGTTGGTGGGGCATGGTCTTTCCCCATGGTGGTCCCCTGCCCCGCCATCCCAGCCAATTATACCAAGCCGCCCTCGAAGGGCTGGTGATGCTGGCCGTATTGGCGTATCTGGCACACCGTACCCGGATGCTGCAAAAACCGGCCATGGCATCGGGGGTGTTTTTGCTTTTGTACGGCGGCTTTCGCTGTCTGGTCGAATTCGTGCGCGAACCGGATGATTTTTTGGGCTTATTGGCGATGGGGCTGTCGATGGGGCAATGGTTGTCGTTGCCGATGATCTTGGCTGGCTTGTTTTTGATTTACCGCGCGCAGCGAAATCATGCATCCCTGCCGCGCTGACATCATTGCCCAGATTCGCGGCCAAGGACCAATTAGCGTTGGCGAGTTCATGCACGCTGCCCTTGGCGGGAAACATGGGTATTACACCAACGCCCCAACACCGTTGGGCCGGTGTGGGGATTTCACCACCGCCCCCGAAATATCCCAATGCTTTGGCGAGTTGCTGGGCCTGTGGGCCGCGTATCAATGGCAAGACCTGGTTCTGGATATTGGTTATAAGGGGCCGCTGCATTTGGTGGAATTGGGGCCGGGCCGGGGCACATTGATGGCGGATGCGCTGCGGGCGATTGGAAAAACCAAACCCAAACAAACGCCCGAAATTCATTTATGCGAAATCAATCCGCATTTGCGCACAGCGCAACAATCGCTCTTGGCCGGGCATGCGGTAAATTGGATTGATGATCTAAACGCCCTGCCACAAAAGCCATGCATCATCATAGCCAATGAATTTTTTGACGCTTTGCCCATCGAACAGGCCGTGTATCATTTGGGCGAATGGCGCGAACGCTGCATCGATTATCAAGCGGCCGAGGATCGGTTTTTTTTCACCCCCGGCGCCTTGCTATCACCGAATTTGCGGCCACCGCAAAATGCGACACCAGGTGCGGTTTGGGAATACGCCCCTGCCCGTGCAGCGGCGATGCGTCTCACAGCGCAACACGTCGCAAAATATGGCGGTGCGATCGCGATTTTAGATTATGGGTATTTGCAACCCGGTTTGGGCGACACCTTACAAGCCCTGCGCCGCCATAGTAGCGTCGAGGCGTTGTCACAACCGGGCCAAGCGGATTTAACGGCGCATGTGGATTTTCATGCGTTGGGCCAAAGCGCGCACCAAGCGCGGCTGCGCATTGAATTTTGCGGCACCCAAGGCGATTTTTTAAGCGGCCTTGGCATCGAACAGCGTGCGCGGCAATTGGTGGAAAACGCAACACCCGCCCAGGCCGAACAAATCATCACTAGTGTTCAGCGGCTGATCGAGCCCGCGCAAATGGGCGAGCTGTTCAAAGCGCTGACCTTGCGCAGCTTAAAAATGCTTTAGGGCTTGGTCTAATCCCGCTAGAAATGTATGTAAGTGTTTAACCGCAATTTCGTAGGCATATCTAAATTGTGTCACCCCCGCGCAGGCGGGGGTCCATTTAAAAAAGCAAATGGATCCCCGACAAATGTTGCCGCATTTTCGGGGATGACAGTGATGAAGTGATTTTATTCTAGAAGCACAGGGTATACTCCTATGACCGATTTTTTGACGCATCCCCTATTATCCGCGCACCACGCCATCGGCCACGGGTTTTTCACCCGCCAAGGCGGGGTCAGCGACGGTATTTACCACAGCCTGAATTGCGGCCTGGGCACCGCCGACGACCCCGCCAAGGTGGCACAAAACCGCAACGCCGTGCTTGGCGCGTTGTCAGCCCCCAGCGCACAGCTGATCACCCTGTATCAGATCCATTCCAACCACTGTTTTATCCTGCGCGATCCGGGCCATCTTCCCGATTGGCAAAAAGATCGTGGTGATGCTTTGGTTACCAACTTGCCGGGCATGGCGCTGGGCGTTTTAACCGCCGATTGCGCACCGATTTTGTTTTATGATCCCATAGCCCGCGTTATTGGGGCGGCGCATGCGGGCTGGCGCGGGGCGATGAACGGGATTCTAGCATCGACCGTACGCGCGATGGGCGATTTGGGCAGCAAACCCGGCGATATTATCGCTGTCATCGGCCCCTGTATCGCGCAACCTTCGTACGAGGTGGATGCGGCCTATCGGCAGGGGTTTATTACGCAAAATCCTGCACACGAAGTGTTTTTCCGTGCTGGCAGCCGACCAGAACATTACCTATTCGACCTGCCCGGCTATGTGCTGGCGCAATTGCTGTCGCTGCGTTTGGGTGCGGTCGATCATTTGCCGTATGACACTTGTACCGATCCGATGCGATTCTATAGCTATCGCCGCACCACCTTGGCGGGCGGCGGGGATTACGGGCGGCAGATTTCGGCCATTGTCCTGCGTTAACCCTGCCACCCTTTACACCCGTATGCCGTCCTGATATATTGCGCCGCAAACAAACCCGCGCAGGATGGGCATAATGAAAATAGTGGCTGGCAACTCCAACCGACCCCTGGCCAACGCGATTGCGGATTATTTGCAATCGCCCTTGACCGACGCCAGTGTTAAGCGTTTTGCCGATATGGAAGTGTTCGTGGAAATCCACGAAAACGTGCGCGGCGAAGATGTATTCGTCGTACAATCCACGTCTTATCCCGCCAACGATCACGTCATGGAATTGCTGGTGATTATGGATGCGTTGCGCCGTTCCTCGGCCAAGCGGATCACCGCCGTGATCCCGTATTATGGCTATGCCCGCCAAGATCGTAAATCCACCCCCCGCACGCCGATTTCCGCCAAGCTGATGGCGAATTTGATTTCAACCGCCGGGGCCGACCGTGTGCTCACCCTGGATCTGCATGCGGCGCAAATCCAAGGTTTTTTCGATATCCCGACCGACAACCTGATTGCGTTTCCGGTGTTTGTCAAAGATATCAAAGATAATTTTCCCGATTCCGGCAATTTGTTGTTCGTCTCGCCCGATGTCGGCGGCGTGGGCCGCACCCGCGCCTTTGCTCGCAAATTGGATGCCGATTTGGCGATTATCGATAAGCGCCGCGAACGCGCCGGGGTGTCCGAGGTGATGAATATCATCGGCGACGTCAAAGGCCGGGATTGCATTTTGGTGGACGATATCGTCGATTCCGCTGGCACGTTGTGCAATGCTGCAACGGCATTGATGGATGCAGGTGCCAAATCGGTGAATGCTTATGTCACCCATGGCGTATTTTCGGGCGGGGCGGTGGCACGGATCACCAGCAGTCCAATCGCCCAGATGGTCACCACCAATTCGATCCAACCGACCGAAGCCGTGCGCGTGGCGCACAACATCCGGCAAATCAATATCGCCAATTTATTAGGCGAAGCGATCCGCCGCATCACCGAAGAACGCAGCGTTTCCAGCCTGTTTGATTAGCGCTGCGGCTGATATTTCCTTAATACTGCGGTTAAAACCGACCGGAGAGATTTTTTATCTCTGCATTTTGCCGCTGCTACAAAATCGTCAGCGATCAGGCTGATCGTCCCTACCACTGCGCCCGGACCATTGGCACAGGACAACATCATAGCCGTTGCAACAATTCTTAGCCTGTATATTGCGGCCGTGCTATTAAGGTTTAATTCCTGCGTAAGGCGTGTTTGCAGCCTATCGCCAGCTTGAATCATCTCGCCATTTGCGGCGCAGCTGCCACCAGTGAATTCAGGCACATTATATGCTTTCATTCTTTATATATAGGGCACTTAAGTAACAATTTAATGACTACAAAAACTGCTTGGCAAAAGTCATAAAATGACCTATAACCCCTTTCATCCGCTGCCACCCCTGGAGGGCGCGGGTATAAATAACAGCGATAAAGTCAGGGGGCTATGAACGCGGCAATATCGCCGCCTGCTCCCATTTTGTCCGTAACCGTTGGAGCAGATTATGACCAAAGTTTTAAATCTAGCCGCTGAAAACCGCGCCGCTATCGGCAAAGGCGGCTCGCGCGCCATTCGCCGCGAGAAAAAAATGCCTGCCGTGATCTATGGCGACAAAAAAGCGCCGATCACCATCACCGTCAATCCGATGGAATTCAATAAATTGTTTTTCGCCGGTAATTTTTTCACCAAATTGGTCGACATCAAAGTAGACGGCCAAACCATCCGCGTTTTGCCGCGCGATGTACAAATCCATCCTGTCAACGATCAGCCGCTGCACGCCGATTTCCTGCGCGTATCGGATAAAACCAAAATCCGCGTGGCGATTCCGATCCATGTGAAAAACGAAGCGAAATGCCCGGGCTTGAAAAAAGGCGGCGTATTGAACTTGGTCGTGCATGAAATCGAAGTCATGTGCTTGGCCAGCGACATCCCCGAATATTTCGAAATCGACGTGGAGCCGATGGATATCAATCAATCGGTACATTTAAACCAGCTGAAACTGCCTGCGAATGTCACCCCGACCGCGCGCGATCTGGAAATGACCGTATTGGCCATCAACCCGCCGACCGTGGTCAAAGATGAAAACCCGGCAGCTGCGGCTGCAGCAGCGGCTCCGGCTGATGGTGCGGCGGCTCCGGCTGCGGGTGCAGCAGCACCGGCGGCGGGCAAAGATGCCAAAGCGGCCGCCCCGGCAGCTGGCAAGGATGCCAAAGCGGCCCCAGCCAAAAAATAAGGGCTTAGGGCATAGGGAATAGGGTATAGTTTAGCGCTTGCCCACCCCTATGCCCTATAACCTATACCCTATGCCCTCACTGATCATCGGCCTTGGCAATCCCGGCGCGGCTTATGCCCGCAACCGGCATAATATCGGCTTTATCCTGGCCGAGGGGTTGGCGGCGCGCTATCGCCTCTCCGGGCCCAAGCAAAAATTCTCGGCCGAGGTTTATACGGGCCGCATCGGCAATCATGATGCGATTGTGGCCCTGCCCCAGACCTTTATGAATCTATCGGGGGATGCGGTTGGCAATTTGGCGCGGTTTTACAAAATTCCACCGGCACAAATTCGCGTATTGCACGATGAATTGGATTTGCCGCCCGGCAAGATCAAAACCAAATTGGGTGGCGGTGCAGCGGGGCATAACGGCTTGAAATCCATCGATGGGCATATCGGCCAAGATTATCATCGCTTGCGTTTTGGCATTGGCCATCCGGGTGATAAAAATCTGGTTAGCGATTATGTGCTGCATGATTTCGCCAAATCTGAATTGGATCTAGCCGCCAAAACCATTCCAGCAATTATCGACAATTTCGCGCTGTGGCTGGATGGCAATGACAAAGAATTTATAGAAAAGGTGAACATATGAGTCTTACTTGCGGTATCGTCGGCCTGCCCAATGTTGGCAAATCCACTTTGTTCAATGCGCTAACGGCATCGGCGGCCGCAGCGGCAGCGAATTATCCGTTTTGCACCATCGAACCCAATGTCGGCCGCGTCGCCGTCCCTGACGAGCGCTTGGACAAATTGGCTAAAATCGCTTCCTCGGCCAAAATCATCCCGACCTTTATTGAATTCGTTGATATCGCCGGGATTGTGCGCGGCGCATCCAAGGGCGAAGGACTGGGCAATCAATTTTTGGCCAATATCCGCGAGGTCGATGCGATCATTCATGTCGTGCGCTGTTTCGACGGCGG
>CANGQU010000049.1 GCA_947456345.1 Alphaproteobacteria bacterium
AAAACCCCGCCCAGCAATGGGCGGGGTTTTTTATGCTATTGACCCCCCCGGCAAAATCTGGCATTTTTGGTTAAGTATTTGAATTGTCTCAAGTTGTTTTCCTATTTGCCTGGATTGGTATCTGATGACCCGCTCGGAATTGATTGTCACTCTGGCCGAAAAATATCCGCATTTGCTCCATCACGATCTGGAACGGATCGTCGATTGCGTATTTGATTCGATCACCGGCGCCCTGACCCAGGGTCATCGGGTCGAATTGCGCGGCTTTGGCACCTTTGGCACAAAAACCCGCCGTGCCCGTTCCGGCCGCAACCCGCGCACGGGCGATACGGTGCATGTCGCTGAAAAACGCGTGCCGTATTTCCGCACCGGCAAGGAATTGCGCGCCCGCCTGAATAAAAAAACCGAAACCGTTTAAATCCGCCGCAAGGGCGCTAGGTCTGGAAAATAGATGCGTTATTTTTTGAAAATTATTGCCTATGTCATCTTTGCCGTGCTGGCAATTTGGTTGCTGACGTTTACGGTTTATAACCATGACCTGCTCAGCCTGAATTTATGGCCCTTGCCGTATGCTGTATCGCTGTCGGCTGGGGTGCTGATGATTTTGTGCTTGGCTGTGGGATATGCGATCGGCTATGTGCATCGCTGCTGCCGCCAAAGCTGCGGCAAAAAAGCATAAGGATTGAAACGTGGAAAATTTATCCGCTATTGAACGGGTGTTATGCGCCATTGATACCGACGATTTGGTTTTTGCTACCAAATTGGCCAAGGATTTGCGGCCCTATGTCGGCGGCTTTAAACTGGGATTGGAATTTTTTACCGCCCACGGCCCCGAAGGCGTGCGTAAAATCCAGGAATTGGGCATGCCCATTTTGCTGGATTTGAAATTCCACGACATTCCGAACACGGTCGCCGGTGCAGTGCGCGCTGCGACCCGTTTGGGCGTCGCGATGTTGACCATCCACACCGGCGGCAGCAGCGATATGATGCGCCAGGCCGTCACCGCCGCGCAAACGGCTGCGGGCGAGGCGAATGTACCCATACCGCAATTATTCGGGGTCACGGTTTTAACCTCGCTGGACGATAATGATTTGATGGAATTGGGCTACAAGCAAAAAGCCTCGGATCGCGTCAAACGCTTGTCCGAGATGGCGCAATTATGCGGCCTGTCGGGCGTCGTCGCCTCGGCCCGGGAATTGCAACTACTCGAAGAACAGCACGGGCCCAATTTCCGCTTTATCACCCCCGGCATCCGCCCGGCTTGGGCTGCGGACGCGCATGATCAAAAACGCGTGCTGGAACCGGCGGCCGCAATCGCGGCTGGGGCCGATTACCTGGTCGTGGGCCGCCCGATCACCCGCGCCAAGGATCCCATCGACGCCGCCAAGCGCATTTTGGCCGAAGTCCAAAGCGCCATTCGTTAATCATTTTCGTTATAGGCAGCGCCCTTGAATTGGCTAACCAATATCGTCCGTCCGAAAATCCGCGCCCTGGTCGGCGCGCGCGAAGTACCGGACAATTTATGGACTAAATGCAACGGCTGCGGGCAGATGCTGTTTTCGCGCGATTTGGATGCCAATGCCCAAGTCTGCCCACTATGCGGCTATCATTTCCGCCTGGCGGTAAAAAAGCGCCTGGCCATGATTTACGACAACGCCCAATATGAAACCATCCCAACACCGCCAGTGCCGGTCGATCCACTAAAATTCAAAGATAAAAAACGTTACAGCGACCGGCTACGCGATGCGGCGGCACGCGGTCATACCCATGACGCGATAGTTGTTGCCGCCGGCAAGGTCGACGGCATGGAATTGGTTACCGCCGCTTTTGATTTTGAATTCATGGGCGGATCGATGGGCACTGCCGTGGGCGAAGGTCTGGTGACCGCAGCTGAACACGCGGTGCGGCGCAAAGCGCCATTGCTGGCGATTCCCGCATCGGGCGGTGCCCGCATGCAAGAAGGTATTTTATCGCTAATGCAAATGCCGCGTAGCACGGTCGCCAGTTTGCGCGTCAAGGAAGCCGGTCTGCCTTATATCGTCTTGCTCACCGATCCCACCACGGGCGGGGTCAGCGCGTCGTTTGCCATGCTAGGCGACATCACCTTGGCCGAGCCCGGGGCGGTGATCGGCTTTGCCGGGGCGCGCGTGATCGAGGAGACGATTCGCCAAAAATTGCCCGAAGGGTTTCAAAAGGCGGAATATTTGCTGGACCACGGTATGGTCGATGCGGTGGTCAAACGCCATGATTTGCGCGCCACCATCGCCCGGCTGATTGGTTTATTGTATTACCAAAAAAATCAGCCTCCCAAGCAAGCGTCCTAAAAAACCTTTTTTATCCGCGAAATATTTTGTTACGATACCGTTTCAAGGTTGACTTGGCGTGGCAATTTCCTATATTTTCCGCATCTTTCCCATTCAATCGTAACGGAGCATATAATGAACTTTAAGAAAATCGTATTCGCCTTGGCGGCCATCGTGATCGCCATCGGCGTCGCCCAATACATGGGCATGGCGCAACCCACCGCCACCAGCAGCGATGTTAGCGCATCGGCCGAGCAAGCTGCCAAAAGCTTGAGCGACGCAGCCGCGCAATCCACCGCCGCCGCCAATCAATTGGCCCAGGAAACCACCGCCGCCATCAACAGCGCCGTTGCATCCGCTACCAGCAGCACCAGCAACATCGTTGCCACCGCCGCATCGAATGGCAGCTTCAAAACCTTCAGCACCTTGGTTGCCGCAGCCGGTTTGAGCGACACCTTGTCCGGCCCGGGCCCATTCACCGTGTTTGCACCGACCGATGCCGCATTCGCTAAATTGCCGGCCGAAACCTTGGCCAGCTTGCAGCGCCCGGAAAACAAGGCCCAGTTGCAGCAAATTTTGTCTTACCATGTCGTCAGCGGCAAATTGGCCAGCAGCGATTGGTCCGGCAAAACCAGCAGCCCGAAATCGGTTGCCGGTTTGAACCTGAACATCGATGGCAGCAACAACACCATCAATGGCGCAAAAATCGCCTCGGATAGCATCACCGCCAGCAACGGCATGATCTATTCGATCGATACCGTTTTGCAGCCCAATTCGGCTAGCAGCTTAACCAACTAAACATTGGTTTATTCGAAAAAGGCGGCCCGCAGAGGCCGCCTTTTTTTATGCTTGCCAAACGCGCGCTGGAATCTAGATAAATGCGCTATGGACCCACTTACCCACGGCCTATTGGGCGCATCGGCCGCCATGAGCCGCGCCAAGAATGACCGCACGACACTGGCGGTGGCGATTATCGCTGGCCTGTGCGGCGGCATGTTTCCGGATATCGATGTATTCATCCGTAGTGCCGACAACCCGTTATTGCAAATTCAATACCACCGCCATTTCACCCACGCGCTCGTATTTGTGCCCCTGGGTGCCGCCATTGTGGCGCTGGGGTTATGGCCACTATTACGCCGCCACGCGCGCTGGGCGCAATTATGGATGTTTGCCGCGCTGGGCATGATCACCCACGGCGTCTTGGATGCGTTCACCAGTTACGGCACGCATTTGTTTTGGCCGTTCACGAATGCCCGCACATCGTGGAGTTTTGTGTCGGTGGTCGATCCGATCGTTACCATAGCGCTGATCATCGGCGTGATCGGTTTTTACCGCAGCCTCAAACGCGCTTGGGTCGTGTGTGCCTTGGCGTTTTTTGCCCTGTATTTGGGATTTGGCGCTATGCAAAATTACCGGACCGAAAATGCGATGCGGGCAGTGGCCGCCAAGCGGGGGCATAATGTCGAATTGATCGAGGTTAAATCCACCCTGTTAAATAACATCGTTTGGCGCAGCAATTACACGAGCAACGGGGTCATTTACAACGACGGCTGGTATATGGGCCCATTCGGCGGCATGGTGCATTACCCGGGTGGTCAGGTTCCGTTGCTTGATCTGGCGCGGAATTTCCCAGGCCTACCACCGGATTCGGTGCTGGGCCAAGATATCGAAAAATTTCGCTTTTTCTCGGCTGGGTTCGTGGGTGTCAAACCCGATGACCCAAGCGTGATCGGCGATTTCCGTTATGCGTTGCTGCCCGATGCGGTTGGCCCGTTATGGGGGATTCGAATTGACACAACGCAACCCAACCGCCATCCCAGTTTTGAAAATTTCCGGCAAATCACGGATGACACCTGGGCGCGGTTTTTTGCCATGCTGCGCGGCAAGGAATTGCCGCCGTCCTAACAGTGCATAACTCGGCCTTGTATGGGGATGTGGCCCGGATTATGGTCGGCGCCAGAGGTGTCCTATGCCGTTTGAATTAATCCTGCAAAACCTGTTCAGCCCCGCCGTGTTATGTTTCATGCTGGGTGGTTTAGCCGCGATGCTGAAAAGCGATTTGCGCGTGCCGCCGCAAATGCTGGAAACGATTTCCATGTATTTGTTGTTTGCCATCGGCCTCAAGGGCGGCTTTGCCCTGCAAAGCGCGGATTTAACCGGTTTTGCCCCGGCCTTGGCCGCAACCCTGGCCTTGGGCGCCATTACACCCATTTTGGCCTTTGCGGCAGCGAAAAGTTTTTTACGCCTGGATCGCACCAATGCTGCGGCGGTGGCCGCGCATTACGGATCGGTATCGGCGGTGACGTTCATGGCAGCACTCAGTTTGGCCAAATACCAAAATATTCCCGTCGAGGGGTTCATTTACGCGCTGTTGGTAGTGCTGGAAATACCAGGGATTGTGATCGCGTTATTGCTCGCCAAACGCCAAGCGGGCGATCCCAATCAAAGCATCGCCGCCGTCCTGCACGAGGCGGTGACCGGCAAAAGCATTATTTTATTGGCAGGCGGCATGGCCGTGGCCTGGCTTAGCCCAGCCGTCAGCCACGAACCGTTACAAAACGTGTTCATCAACCCGTTCCAAGGGGTGTTGGTTTTTTTCCTGTTGGAATTGGGCTATGTCGCGTTTTCGCGCCTAAAGGAAATCGAACAACCCATGCCGAAATTGATGGTATTCGGCATCATCGTGCCGTTGGCGTTTGGCATGATTGGCCTTGGCCTGGGACATTGGGCCGGGCTATCGGCAGGCGGGATGGCGATTTTGGCGGTGATGGCCGCCAGCGCATCCTATATCGCAGCACCCGCGGCCGTAGGCATGGCCCTGCCGTCGGCCAATCCGGCGATATATTTGACCCTGTCCATATCCATCACCCTGCCGTTTAATATCGGTTTTGGGATTCCGTTGTACTTTGCCTTGGCGCAGATGTTGGGTAATGGTTAGGCGATAGGCGCTTTAAACCGCGATTTGGCGCGAGTCCACCTACGTTAAAACTTCGGTGGACGACCTGCACTATTTTGTGTAATTTCGCGCAGGTCGGATGGGTGGGCGAGTGCCATCCATGAGCGCCTCAAGCGCGAGTGGGTAAAATTAAATTTAAACCACTCGGCTGATGGTGCTGCAACGTTCGATACTGAGGATGGGTGGCCGAGTGGTTGAAGGCGCACCCCTGGAAAGGGTGTAGACGTTAATAGCGTCTCGTGAGTTCGAATCTCATCCCATCCTCCATTTCTTTTATTGCAACCTCTCTCTAATTTTGCGCTGGTGGTTTTAGCGCTGCGATTTCGGCCATTATTGGGGCTGTTTGCGCATGGTGCCGGACGGCAAGGTGTTGTCGGGGCGACCAATCCCAAGCCAAATCCTGCCCGCTTCGCCCATTTCATCTCGAAATAACCGAACCGGATGGCGAGCAGTACGACATTTCCGCCCTTGGGAATGTTGGAGATTTTTTTCTGTGTTTCGAATCTCATTCGCGCGGCAAGATTAAATCTGGCGTCCAATAGCCACAAATATTTTTCACTTTTGCTGCAATGATTTACCGTTCTTATTACGCAAAAGTGGCCAGCAAAAACTTGACTTTGTGAAATTTATATGGTATGTTTTTGTCACGATTACAGAAGTGTAATCATTTGACCGACGGGTCAACAAAAGCACCTGCGAAGCCACATGGCAACGCGGGTTTTTTTATGTCCGCACGACGTGAAGTCGGGGCGGATTTTTTTA
>CANGQU010000050.1 GCA_947456345.1 Alphaproteobacteria bacterium
GCTTCATCGCGCTGCAATTGTTCCCGGCCATCATAAAAGGGGCGGATCATCGGTACCAGCATATCCTGGGCGGCTTTGGGCGCGTTTTGCCAATAGCGCTCGGGCTGTTTATCCCAGGCTTTAAGATCAGCACATAGAATGAATAGAACGCTGGCATCGGTGACTTGGGATTGATCCCAAGCGGCGGCCCGGAGTTTTTTGCGCAATTCGGGATCGGTTGCTACCACAAAGCGCCAATTTTGGATGTTGAATGACGTTGGCGAGTGTGCGGCCAATTCCGTCAATTTGGTCAAATCCGCATCCGGCATAGTGAATTTAGGGTCGTATTGCTTGACCGAGCGGCGGGCGATAATGGCATCCAAGGTATTCATGGCTAGATTCCTGTCAAAAAAGATTAACAATTTGTTGGTTGGCAAAACCGCGCGGTCTTGGTAACCAAAGGACGAAATGGATTTAGCATGAATAATTTCAAGTACAAGGCCGATTCGGCGCAAACGATTTTGATGTGTCCACCAGATTTTTTTAATGTGGATTATGTTATCAACCCCTGGATGCAAAGCAATTGCGGCAAGGTGAATGCGGCCACGGCACAGGGACAGTGGGAAAACCTCCGGCAAAAATTGGCTGCTGCGGGTAATGTCGTCACTATGCCTTCACAGCCCGGTTTGCCCGATTTGGTCTTCACCGCCAACGCCGGATTAGTTTATGGCGATGTTTTTATTCCAAGCAGATTTCGTTCGAGCGAGCGTCAAGGCGAAGAGCCGCATTTCCACCAATGGTTCGCCAATGCCGGGTACAAAATTCCCGATTGGCCCAAAGATGTTTATTTCGAGGGCGCGGGCGACGCGTTGTTGGATCGCAGCCATGCGATGCTATGGGCTGGTTATGGCTTTCGCAGCGATGCGAACGCACAATGGTTCTTGGCCGAGATTTTGCAAATTCCCGTACAAAGTCTAGAGCTGGTCGATCCAAGATTCTATCATTTGGATACTTGTTTCTGTCCGCTATCGGATGGGTATCTAATGTATTACCCAAGGGCATTCAGCCATGCCAGCCTGGTGGCGATCGAAGCCATGGTGCCGCCCGAACAGCGCATTATTGTCCCCGAAGCCGACGCGGTAGAATTCGCCTGTAATGCGGTCGAATTGGATCGCCATTTGTTTATGAACCATGCCAGCGCAGGATTACAGGCCCGTCTGTTCGAGGCCGGGTTTGGCGTTACGGTCTGTCCGCTTGGCGAATTTTTGAAATCGGGCGGGACAGCAAAATGCCTGACCATCAAATTGGTCGAGGCGCCATATTCCGGCGCCATGCTCGCCAGCGCCGCCGCCTAATCCATTTTCCATTCGGGGCGAATAAAGTTACAGGTGTAGCCATGCGGATAGCGTTCCAGGTAATCTTGGTGCGCGGCTTCGGCGGCGTAAAAAACACCGGTTTCTAAGGTTGTGACCACCGGCCCCGGCCATTTGCCGGAACGGTTGACACGCTCGATTGTGGCAACTGCGATATCATGCTGCGCCTGATTTTGATAAAATATCGCCGAACGGTATTGGGTGCCCCGGTCATTCCCTTGGCGATTGAGGGTAGTGGGATCGTGAATCTGAAAAAAGAAATTCAGAATCCGCTGAAAATTCGTAATGCCGGGATCAAAGACGATTTCCAATGCCTCGGCATGACCGGTGGTGCCCATTTTTACCTGATCGTAATTGGCGCTGCCAGTCGAGCCGCCAATATAGCCGACACAAGTGTCAATAACCCCTGGCTGTTTGCGGAATAAATCCTGCATCCCCCAAAAACATCCCCCGGCGAGAACGGCGGTTTCTGTGATTTTGTCCATGATTATACCTTTGTGTTATTTGTACGAACTACGGTTTAATACGCGCTAAATGGATTTTGGTTACGCCCGCTTGGATTTTCTCTTGGCGCTGTTTTGCCGCTGATAGGCGTTGACAATGCCGCTGATTAGATCGCCAAACTTATCCGCCAATTCCGTACAGCGGGTGGTGTTGCGGATTTCAACGCCTTGGCGTTGACTACGGATCAACCCGGCCTCGCGCAAAACCTTGATATGTTGCGACAGGCTGGATTTAGGTAGTTTGCGATTTTTAACCTCGCCATAAGCAGAGCACGGCTTGGCGCAATCCGCCGCCGCCATGGACATAAAAATTTCGACGCGCACTGGATCGGACAGGGCGTATAAAATCCCCTCGACCGTAACGTCGGTGATTGCCGGGTGTATAATAGGCCGCATGGGGATAAGTTAGCACGCCTTGACAACAAGTACAATAGTTCCAGAATATTGAACTATTGGATTTTAAATTTGTATTTTTATTCACCCCAACTCATGGAGATTATTATGGGCAAGTTAAACGGTAAAATCGCATTAATCACGGGCGGTAATAGCGGCATGGGCCTGGCTACCGCCAAAACTTTTGTGGCCGAGGGGGCCAAGGTGATCATCACCGGCCGCCGCCAAAAAGATTTGGACGAAGCGGTCAAATTACTGGGCAGCAATGCCACGGGATTGCAGGGCGACGTTTCCAGCATGGCGGATTTGGATCGTCTGTTCGCCGTGATCAAGGATAAATTCGGCCATCTGGACATTTTATTCGCCAATGCCGGTATCGGCGAATTGGCGCCGTTGGGCCATGTCACCGAAGAGCATTTCGACAAGCAATTTAACGTCAACGTCAAAGGCTTGTTCTTTACCGTGCAAAAAGCGTTGCCGTTATTACGCGATGGCAGCTCGATCATATTGAATGCGTCGATTGCTGGTTACAAGGGCATGGAAGCGTTCAGTGTCTACAGCGCCACCAAAGCGGCTGTGCGCTCGTTTGCCCGCAGTTGGACGGTCGATTTGAAGGCACGCAAAATCCGCGTCAATGCGATCAGCCCGGGGCCGATTGAAACGCCGATTTTCGGGAAAATGGGCCTTAGCGCCGATCAAGCCCAAGGTTTCAAGGACGCCATGCCCATTATGGTGCCGATGGGCCGCATGGGGCAGGGCGAGGAAATCGCAAAAACGGTGTTGTATTTGGCATCCGATGATAGCAGCTATGTCACCGGCATTGATCTCAGCGTCGATGGCGGCATGGCGCAGGTTTAGATACTTGTTTAAGAGGAGAGTGAAATGACGACATTATTCGATCCCATTACGATGGGTGACGTTGCCTTACAAAATCGTATTGTCATGGCGCCATTGACGCGCATGCGGACCAAGCAGCCGGGCAATATTCCAACCGCTCTTAATGCGGAATATTATGCCCAGCGCGCCAGTGCTGGTTTGATAATTACCGAGGCAACGCAAATTAGCCAACAGGGCCAGGGGTATCCCGCCACGCCCGGCATCCACAGCGCCGAGCAGGTTGAGGGATGGAAATTGGTAACCAAGGAGGTGCATGCGGCGGGTGGAAAAATATTTTTGCAGCTCTGGCATGTTGGCCGTATATCGCATCCATCGTTGCAACCCAACGGTGCGCAGCCGGTGGCGCCATCGGCGATTCCTGCCGCCAACAGCGGCACCTTTACCGCCGATTGGCAGCCCACGCCGATTTTGATGCCGCGTGCGCTAGAGACGGCGGAAATCGCGGGTATCATCGCCGATTTTAAACAGGGCGCTGTCAATGCGAAAGCCGCCGGTTTTGATGGGGTCGAGGTGCATGGCGCGAATGGGTATTTGCTGGATCAATTTTTGCATGACGGATCAAATAAACGTAGCGATCAGTATGGCGGGTCGATTGAAAACCGCGCACGTTTGTTGTTAGAAACAACCGACGCCGCGATTGCGGTTTGGGGCAAGGGACGCGTTGGTGTGCGTTTGTCGCCCTATGGCACATTCAACGACATGCACGATAGCGATCCGGTGGCGTTGTTCACCTATGTGCTAGCCGAATTAGATAAGCGCGGTGTTGCGTATGCGCATGTGATTGAACCACGCTCCTCGGCGGCGGGTGGTGCCGATGGTAATATCGATAACGTGCCAGGCACGGCGCAGTTGTTTCGTGGCGCATTTAAAGGCGTGTTGATTTCCGCCGGCGGGTATACGGGGGACGAAGCCCAGCAAGCTGTACTGAACGGCATTAGCGATGCCATAGCGTTTGGGCGTATGTTTATCAGTAATCCTGATTTGCCCGCGCGATTAAAGACTGGCGCGGCGTTAAACCGGTATGACCGCAGCACGTTTTATGGCGGTGATGCCAAAGGCTATACGGATTATCCGAGCTTACAGGCCAAAGCGGCCTAAATAAGGTTAGGCTGCGTCCAACGCCATCAGCAAATCGTGTTCATGGCGTTGGATGTCGGCCAACAGTTTATCGTACGACGCCTGTAATTGCATCAGGCTGCCGGGTGCGGTGCCGTCGCTGCAGGCAGCTGCCAATTCATTTTCTAGAGCGTCTTTTTGCGCGGTTAGCGCCGCAAGCTTCTGTTCTAGCTGTTCGATTTTATTGGTGCTGGATTTTTTTCCCGACTTAGCTTTGCTGTCTTTCGGCGCATCTTTTTTACCCGGCGATTTTTCTTCGCGGCGCTGGCGGATAATGAATTGCCGATATTCGTCTAAATCTCCGTCAAACGGCCTGCATTTTCCATCCGCTACCACCCATAATTGATCGGCGACGCACTCCACTAAATGGGGATCGTGGCTGACCAAAATGATCGCGCCATTGTAATTGTTCAATGCCTGGATCAACGCCTCGCGTGCGTCCATATCCAAATGGTTGGTCGGTTCGTCCAGCAACATAATATGCGGAGCGTGATGGCTCATTAGGCAGAATAACAAACGTGCTTTTTCGCCACCCGACAACTCCCCGACCTTGGTGTCGGCTTTGTGCTTATCGAAACCGAATTTGAACAAGGCGCTCCGCACTTTGACCTCGAGCGGTTCCTTCATCGCTTGCTGCATGGTCTCGAGTGGGGTTTGGGTGACATCCAACTCGTCCGTTTGGAATTGGGCGAAATAGCCGATTTTCAGCTTGCCAGATTTGACCAACTCGCCCGCCATCGGCGGTAAACGGTCGGCGATAATTTTAACCAGCGTGGATTTGCCGTTGCCGTTTGCGCCCAACAACGCGATCCGGTCACCGCTGTCGATATTCAAATTCAGGTTGCGCAAAATGGGTTTGCCTGGTTCATATCCGGCATCAACCGCGTTTAACTGCAACATCGGCGATTTCATATCGCCCGGATCGGGAAAGGTAAAAGCCGTCACGCGATCGGCGATCACCGCATCGACCACGTCCATTTTCTCGATCGCCTTTAAGCGACTTTGTGCTTGGCGCGCTTTGCTGGCTTTGGCGCGGAAACGATCAACAAACTTCATCATATGCGCTTTTTGCGCCTGCTGTTTTTCGTATAGGGCTTGTTGCCCCATTAATCGCTCGGCGCGGGTGCGCTCGAACTGGTCGTAAGTGCCGGTATAGGAAATCAGCTTTTGTTTTTCTAAATGCAAAATATGGTTGACGGTCTTGTTTAAAAAATCGCGGTCATGGCTGATGATAACCAACGTCTCGCGGTAGCGTTGCAAAAAACTTTCCAGCCACACCAGCGATTCGAAATCCAAATGGTTGGTTGGTTCGTCCAGCAGCAAAATGTTCGGCTGCTGAAATAGTACGGCGGCCAAGGCCACGCGCGCGCGCCAGCCACCCGAATAATCGGCCACCGGGCGCGCTTGGGCGGCTTCGTCAAAGCCTAAGCCCGCCAGAATGGTCGAGGCGCGGGACGGGGCGTCATAAGCGCCGATATCGTTGAGGCGGTCGTAAATATCGCCGATACGATTCATATCCTCGCAAGTTTCGGCTTCGTGCAGTAACGCGGTGCGTTCGGTATCGGCGGCCAAGACCACATCGATAATCGGCATGTAGATATCAGGAAAATCTTGACGCACCAGGCCTATGGTCGAATTTTTTATACGCGAGATGCTGCCGCCATCAGGAGTCAATTCGCCCGAAATCAGCTTGAACAAGGTTGTCTTGCCCGCGCCATTAGGCCCA
>CANGQU010000051.1 GCA_947456345.1 Alphaproteobacteria bacterium
ACCATAATTATCGTGCTTGTGTCAGGCGTCCGTATTTAGACCGTTTTCATGCCGCTTGGAAGTCGGCGGAAAATTCGCCGCTGCAGAAGAAGATCGATCTGGTTAAACTTTATATCGATAACGCTGTGAGTGTAAATGATACCCATTTGCTGGGCGCGATTTTCAACGCCTTCCCGCCTGGGGAAAACCGCAATGGGGCGGTTGGGTATCTATGCCAGCAAATTCTTGCGCGCGGTACTGTGGTACATGGCGACGTCGTGCATGTGACGCGCGTTCTCCTCCGGAAGCCTCTCATGTGTATCGATCCCCGGGTGCAGAAGAATTTTTCTGGTCAATTACTCCGGTTATCGCAACGCCATAATCGGCGCGAGCGCCCTGAATATCCGCGCCGCCAGACCCCCCGCCCCGGGCGCTAACGCCCGCTGTCACCATACAGCATCGCACTGACTTGCCGCCGCACCATCGCCCCGGCATAACGCGCTTGTACTTCGATGGGTTGGCGCCAATAGGGGGTGGCGGTTTTATTCCGCCAGCTGTTGTTGGACCAATTCGGCGTTATAACTTCGTGGGGTTGAACATAAAATCGGTCGTTAAGGCGGGTGATGGCAAAATCCTGACGCAGGGTTGCATAATCCACATTGTAAGCATGCAGATACCGCGCCCTGAGGTGACGTGTACGCCACGCTTCTTGACAGCCATGGCCCAAGACTTCATGGCCCAACAATTCCAGCATCTCCAAAAAATTGTCCCGCCAGAATACGTTCTGGGTGCCATGAAACACAACTTCGCTCGGGCGCTGCAAAGCACTCTGGGCAACATAGCTAGCGTCACTGTGGCGGCATTTTTGTGCATCAAATCGCACAGAGATTTTTGGCAAGGGCAGGGTTTGCGTCCATCGGGCCACGATATTGCCAATGGCTTGTTGTTGGGTCTGTAAATCCAGATCCGGCCAATCATAGGCGGCTTGTATGAAATTGCAGGAATCCAAGGTTTCGGCGGCGGCAAAGGCCGTCATCGCCGTAACAATTTGCACCGGGCGGCCCGTGGCCACGAAACTCTCGTACCCCGCCCTTGTATACAATTGATCAAAATACGCGATTAGCCTGGCGCGGTCGTTTTGCCGCCGCATGGCTTCGATTTCCATGTTGGTCTGCACCAGCGGCCATGGATCGATGGCTTTTTGCAGCCAATTTGTCGCGCCCCATTGGGCGCTGGTGGTTATGGTCATCTTACCCTCGTCTGCGGTCTTGTTGCCGCTTCTGTTAGTCGCGCGAGCTATCTTTCGCCCCTAAATCTTGCTGCTAAATGTCGGCTATCCTGGCGCAGTTGATGCGAAGAGCCAGGCCGGCGCACACGACCGGGACGGGAAATTTTAACGGGGCAGAAATTTGCATCCAACCCGATAGTTCCATCGATGTAATTAAATGTGCAGCCAGATTGTTTATCTGTGAGCAGAATTTCCCGCCTATTGGTAAAAGTGATGCGTGTCCGGCTACGCGGCAAATGCACATTGATCCTGAATTCCCCAACCCGATTAATTACGGCCATTATTTTACCCTCCAATTTTTTTGTTTAAACGAAGTATCTACTTATTCAGCCGCCGCAACACGTCGTCCAATTGATCCAGGTTTTGATAATGAATGGTCAATTGCCCGGCCTTGCCCTTGAACTGAATATCGACATGCATGCCCAATACTTGGGATAATTGTTTGGCCAAAGCGCGGGTATCCGCATCGGGCCCGTCATTGCCGGGCAGTTTTTCCCTTGCCGCCGGATTGCCGTTGGCGGCCTGATTGCGCTGGGCGGCGTTTGGATTGAATTTGGCGCGCTCGGTCAAGCCGATGATGCGCGCCCCGCCCGATTGCGGCGTGGCCATGGTGGCTTGGATCATTTGTTCGGCTTCGCGCACATTCATTTTTTGCGCGACCATCATCGCCGCCAGATCGGCGGCGTTATCCGCACCAATCAGCAATCGCGCATGCGATACCGATAATTCGCCCGAACGCAATTGTTCGCGAACGGTTTTCGGCAGATCCAGCAAACGCACCAGATTGGCGATATGGCTGCGCGATTTCCCCAAGCCCTTGGCGATTTGTTCCTGGGTATAGCGGAATTCATCCATCAGCCTGGCATAGGCCTGCGCTTCTTCGAGCGGGTTCAAATCCTGGCGCTGGATGTTTTCGATCAGCGCGATTTCCATCGCCTCGGCATCGGTCATTTCCTGAATGATGGCGGGGATGTCGTGAATTTGCGCCAATTGCGCGGCGCGCCAGCGGCGTTCGCCCGCAATCAATTCATAACGATTGACACCCACCGCCTCGCGGCGCAGGATCACGGGCTGCAACACGCCCTTGCGCTTGATCGAATCGGCCAATTCCTGCAAAGCGGCGGGATCGAAATCGCGGCGCGGCTGAAACTTGCTGGGGTAAATTTGCCCGACCGGGACGGTTTGCGCCCGGGCCGCTTGGGCCTTGGCGTCGGCGGTATCGGTCACCTCGCCTAACAGCGATGCCAGGCCGCGGCCCAAACCTTTTTTATTGTCCATTGCGTTCATGTTCTCTCCTAGCTTTTAGCTGTTAGGTTTTAGGTTTGAAAATGACTATTTCTAAAACCTGAAACCTGATTATGCCGCTTTATCCACCGGCAATGCCGCCGCTAAAGCTGCTTCGCGTTTCAATACTTCGGCCGCCAGATGCATATAGGCGATCGAGCCCGCGCATTTGTGATCGTACAACAATACGGGTTTGCCGTGGCTGGGCGCTTCGGATACGCGCACGTTGCGGGGGATTTTGGTTTGATAAACGCGATCGCCGAAAAATTCGCGCACGTCGTTTTCAACCATCACCGATAATTTGTTGCGCGCATCGTACATGGTCAGCACCAGACCCTGGATTTCCAAAGCGGGATTCAGCCGTGCCTTGATGCGCTCGGTGGTGCGCATCAATTGCGATAAACCTTCGAGGGCGAAAAATTCGCATTGCATCGGCACCAACAGCGCATGCGCCGCGACCATGGCATTCAAGGTGATCAGGCCCAAAGATGGCGGGCAATCGATGATGATAAAGTCATAAGGCGAAAGGCGAGGGGCGATAGGGGCAGGGGGATTCGCAGGTGTAGGGGCCAAAGAATTATCGGTAAAAAATTTATCGACAATGGTATTTTGGCTTTCTCTCTCGCCCCTCGTCTCTGGCCTCTCGCCTGATAACGCATCACGCAGGCGAAATTCGCGCCGCTCCATATCCACCAATTCGATTTCCGCCCCCGCCAGATCCGGCGTAGCGGGTACGACCGACAGGTTTTTAATGGGTGTTTCGACAATCGCCTGCATAAGGGTGGCGTTGCCGGTGAGTAGATCATAAGCGCCGAATTTGCGCATCTCCTTGGTGACGCCCAAGCCCGTGCTGGCATTACCCTGGGGGTCCAAATCGATGACCAATACCTTGCGCCCCACCGCGGCCATGCAAGTGGCCAGATTGATCGAGGTGGTGGTTTTACCCACCCCCCCTTTTTGATTCGCGATACAAATTACCCGTGTCATTTAATTTTGCCTTTCAGATTAGCAGGCCGATAATTCCAAATTCGGAACGGTCCTTGGTCGTGACCATTGGGTTGCTCTGGCTTTTTGTCTCTGGAAAACTTTACAATCAGGGCCACTGCGGTTATGCCGATGGCAAATATGGCCGATGGCAGTAATTGCATCCACACGCTCGGCCCGGGTTCGGGCAAAGCATAATTGCTGTTGGCCAGGGTTTGTGTGAACGATGTGCTAAGGGTTTGCATCATTTTTATCTGCTTGATTTGAATTGATTGATTAGCTTAACAGTTTGACACTTATGCATGCACACTACCTTTTAGATCCACTATCAACACCCGCGCCTGGGAATCGGTCAGGGATGGGTAATCGGCAATTGCGCCATTGAATCCGGTGCTGCGGGCGGTTGTGATTTCGTTTTGCCAATCTTGCCCCTTGAGCAATATCATTTTC
Source organism: Alphaproteobacteria bacterium (assembly GCA_947456345.1). Taxonomy (GTDB): domain Bacteria; phylum Pseudomonadota; class Alphaproteobacteria; order SHNJ01; family SHNJ01; genus CANGQU01. The sequence continues at coordinate 3,986 of CANGQU010000051.1, forward strand.
CCCGATGGATTTAAAATGTTTTTTCCGTAATTTATCAAATCGGTCAGTGGTGCCAGGGCGCGGGCGGTGATCCCATCGACCTTTTGTTGAAATGTTTCGATGCGGCAATTATGGATGGAGATTTTTGTGTTGGTACGGGCGGCGAGCTCGGCGAGAAAAGCGCATTTCCGGGCGTCGCTTTCGATCAGATGCATGTGCTTTGCCCCCGCCATGGCCAGAATCATGCCGGGAAATCCGGCACCGCTACCCAGATCGGCAATGATTTGGGTTTCCGGCAATTCAATATACCGATAGAGCTGGAGCGAATCAATAACATGGCGATCCCAGAAATCGGCCAAGGTCGATTTGCCCACCAAATTGACCGTTTTATTCCATTTTTCCAGCAAATCACCGTAAGCAATAAAATTACAAATTGTTTCACGTGAAACAATTTGAACTTTTGTTACCTCAACTAGCCGCTGATCGATGGTTTTATTTTGCATTGTGCTTGGTTTTTATTAATCAGCTACCTTAAATTCCTGGCCCAATGCTGTGGCCATTTGTTTTTGCTTTTTCACAAAGCGCAGCAAATGCACCAAAGCGGCCGGGGTGATACCCGGGATTCGCCCAGCAGCGGCCAGATTATCGGGTCGATTTTGACTTAGTTTTGTTACCATCTCCGCCGATAGCCCGCCGATCAGTCGATAATCCAAATCCACCGGCAAACGCAAGGCTTCGTCGCGCTGAAAGGCGCGGATATCCGCCTCTTGTTTATCGATATAGCCGGTATATTGCGCATCGATGGTCAGTTGTTCAGCTATTTCTGGAGCAATGCTAGACAATTCCGGCCATAATTGCACCAGGCTTGGCCACTCACCCCCAACATATTTTAAAATCTCGAGGGCGTTACGGCGGATGCCATCGCGATTGACCTTAAGGCCCATCGCCAGCAACTGATTCGGCGTGGCGGTAATAGCCTCGGCCTGGGCCCGGGCGGCATTTAAATCTTTGATTTTCTGATTAAAAACTTGCCAACGAGCCGTGCCCACCACGCCAATCTCGTTGCCAAGGGGCGTTAGACGCTGATCCGCATTATCAGAGCGCAAAGTCAGGCGGTATTCCGCGCGACTAGTGAACATGCGATAGGGTTCGGAGACGCCGCGAGTAATTAGATCATCAACCAAAACGCCGATATACCCCTGGCTACGGGAGAGGGTGAATTCCCGCCGCCTGCCAGCAGCAACGAGGGCGGCATTGATCCCAGCAATAATACCCTGCGCCCCCGCTTCTTCGTAGCCGGTGGTGCCATTGATCTGGCCCGCCAAAAACAAGCCGGGGATTTTGCGGGTTTCCAACGTGGCCCGCAATTCGCGCGGATCGACGTAATCATATTCAATCGCATAGGCATAGCGTTTGACTGCAACACGCTCCAAGCCTTTGATGGTACGCAGAAATTGATCCTGAATCGCGGCGGGCAGGGAGGTAGAAATGCCATTGGGGTAAATCGTATCATCATCCAAACCTTCGGGTTCTAAAAAAATCTGATGGCTGGATTTATCGGCAAAGCGGACGATTTTATCCTCGATCGAGGGGCAGTAACGCGGCCCCACCGAAGTAATTTGCCCCGAATACATTGGCGCCAAGTGCAAATTTTCCCGGATCAAAGCATGGGTCAGAGCCGTGGTATGGGTGATAAAACAAGAAATCTGCGGTGTTATAATGCTTTGATTTAAAAAAGAAAATGGCACGGGCGGGTTATCGCCCGGTTGTTCTTCGAGGATAGAAAAATCGATAGTTTTTGCATCGAGGCGGGCCGGGGTGCCGGTTTTAAGGCGGCCCATTTGAAATTGTAAAGCCTGCAGCGTTTCGCCCAAACGATTGGCCGGTTTTTCGCCAAACCGCCCGGCGGGAGTTTTTTCCAAACCCTGATGAATCAAGCCGCGCAAAAAAGTGCCGGTGGTAATAACCAAGGCGCCGCCCAAAACCTGTTGCCCCGAATCAATCTCGACGCC